>NZ_JBSGBQ010000014.1:0-240993 GCF_053601335.1 Amycolatopsis sp. NPDC004747
CTACGCAACCAAGAAAGCACACCATCACACCACGACATACACCGAACTGGCACGCATAAAGCTCCTCGACCCCGCCCACTAACTTAGCGGTATTGGCCGGACGGGCAGGCTCTGGGATGACCACACCTGCCGCTGCCACCTCGCCTTCTGGAGGTGGGCCGCTGGGTGGTCATCCCGTCGCCTGATTGAGGCCTATCACTTTGAGCCGGGCCCGCAAGCTTGCGCCGAAACCCCACGCTGCACTGTGCGTTGCGGGCCCGGCTCAAAGTGATTTGACGGCCTCAGGCGACGGGATGACCACCCAGCTCCGTGATTTGGGGCAATCACCCGGCCACCAACCGAGTTACGCATTACCTCACCGCAGCAAACCCACCAACACCGGCAAGGCCGCCACCAAGGCCTCCCGCGAACACCCGGCGTACCCGATTGCCACCCCATGAGCCGAAGGCGAACCGGCAAAGTGCCGCGCCAGCCCGTCCAACCGGATCCCCCGCCGCTCGGCCGCGGCGATCACCGACGCCTCCACCTCAGCCGACGAAAACGGCACCACAAGATGCGCCCCCGCGTCGTCCCCCCGCACCGGCACCCCGGCCGCCGACAACGCCCCCGCCAGAAGAGTCCGCCGCTCGGCCATCTCGCGACGGAGTTTCCGCAGGTGACGGCCCAGATCCCCGTTTCGCGCGAATTCGTACAACACCCGCTGCCCCGCCGGCGAAGGCCGTGTCCCAGTCAGATCCCGGTACGCCAGCACCGCCGACGTGATCGCCTCCGGCGCCACCATCCAGCCCGCGCCCAAGGTCGGCGTCAGGATCTTCGACGTGGTCCCCAGGTGCGCCACCACGTCCGGCGCCAGCGAAGCCAGCATCGGCAGCGGCGCCACGTCGAACCGCAGCTCGCCGTCGTAGTCGTCCTCGATGACCAGCATGCCCGCCGAACGCGCCCGCTCCACCAGCGAGACCCGGCGGGCCGCGCTCAGCCTGCTGCCCATCGGGTACTGGTGGGCCGGCGAGCAGTACACCGCCCGCGCGCCCGCCGGAATCGCGGACGGCCGCAGCCCTTCGTCGTCCACCGGCACCCCCACCACCCGCATGCCCGCGCGGAGGAACGCCTGCACCGCACGCTGGTAGCCCGGCTCTTCGACGGCGACGACATCTCCCCGCTCCAGCACCGCCGCGGCCAGCTCCACCACCGCCGCCGTCGTCCCGCCGGTCGCCAGCACCGAACCGGCCGCGAGACCCCGGTGGCGCAGCAGGTGCTCCGACACCGCCGCGCGGTACTCCGGCAGCCCCGCCCGGTGGGCGCGCACCAGCGGCTCGGGGTCGGCCGCCGCCCGCCAGGCGCGCCGCCAGGCCGCACGGTCCAGCCCGGCCGCCCACGGCGTTCCCGGGCTGAGGTCCAGCAGCGACGGCGCAGCGGCCTCGGGTGCCGGCGAGGCGGGCGCGGGAACCGCCGAAGCCGAGGAGGACGGCGGAGTCGTCACGTACGTGCCGGAGCCGTGCCGGCCGGCGATCCAGCCCTCGGCGTGCAGCTGCTCGTACGCCGCCGACGTCACCGTGCGGCTGACGCCGAGGCGTCCGGCCAGCGCCCTCGTCGAAGGCAGCCGGTCGCCGCCGCGCAGGTGGCCGCTCGCCGCGGCTTCGCGCAGGGCGTCCGCCAGCTGGACGGCCAGCGGCGTCACCGCCGAACGGTCGAGGCTGACCGGGAGCGCGGTGTCGGACACGGGACCTCCCCGACGAGGGTGGACTTCCCAAGTGTACGAGAAGTGGCCGTTTTCCCAGGCCACTGATCCGGGAGACGCTGGTCGCATGTTGTCGACCACGCCCCGCACCACGCTCGGCCGCAAGAAGCACCGCGCCGTGACCGACCGCTCCGCGCTGCACGCCGTCCTCGACGAAGGGCTCGTCTGCCACCTCGGGATCGTCCGCGACGGCGTGCCGCTGGTCCTCCCCACCGGCTACGGCCGCGACGGCGACACGCTCTACCTGCACGGTTCGACCGGCGCCGCCAGCCTCCGCACCGCCGCGCACGGCCTCGACGTCTGCGTGACGGTGACGCTCCTCGACGGCATCGTCTACTCGCGCTCGGTCAACAACCACTCGATGAACTACCGCAGCGCCGTCATCCTCGGCCAGGCGAAGCCGGTCCTCGACGCCGAGGCGAAGATGCACGGCCTGAAGGTGCTCACCGACCACCTCGCGCCGGGCTCGTGGGAGCACGCGCGCGAGGTCAACGCCAAGGAGTTCGCCGCGGTGTCCGTGCTCGCGCTGGACCTCGCCGAGGCGTCGGTGAAGATGCGCGCCGAAGGCCCGGACGACGAACCCGAGGACGTCGAAGCGGACACCTCCTGGGCGGGCGTCCTGCCGGTCCGGACCGTCTACGGCGAACCCGAGCCGTCGGAGGACCTCCCCGCGGGCTGGACCACCCCGGAGCACGTCACCGCGCGAGCGGCAACCGCACGCTGAAGGTCGTCCGACCCGGCACCGAAGCCACCGACACCGTGCCGCCGTGCGCCGTGACCAGGGACTGGACCACCGACAGCCCGAGCCCGGTGCCGCCGTGGCCGCGGGTGCGGGAGTCGTCGACGCGGAAGAACCGGTCGAAGATCCGCTCCTGGTCGCCCGCCGCGATCCCGGGCCCGGTGTCGGTCACCTGCACCACGGCGTCACCACCCGCAGCCGCCACCGAGACGTGCACCGACGTTCCCGGCGGGGTGTGCACGGCCGCGTTGGCCAGCAGGTTGTCCAGCACCTGCCGCAGCCGCACCGGGTCGGCGTCGACGAACGCCGTCGCGAGCGACGACGTCAGCGGGTGGTCGGGCCGTCCGGCGGCGAACGCGTCCGCCGCGTCCCCGGCCAGCTCGGCCAGGTCGACGCGCTCGGGCCGCAGCGGCGTCTCGGCGGCCCGCGCGTCGAGCCGGGCCAGCAGCAGGAGGTCGTCGACGAGCACGGTCATCCGCGCGGTCTCTTCGCGGATCTTCGCCAGGTGCGCCTCGCGCTCCGCCGGCTCGTTCGCCGCGGCGTAGCGGAAGAGGTCGGCGTACCCGCGGATCGACGTCAGCGGGGTCCGCAGCTCGTGGGAGGCGTCCGCGACGAACCGGCGCAGCCGCTCGTTGGCCTCGGTCTTCGCGGCCAGCGAGGTGTCGATGTGGGCCAGCATCACGTTGAACGCCGTCCGCAGCTCGTCGACCTCGGCGCCGCCGCCGGTGCCCGCCGCGCGCACCGGCAGGTCGGGGTTCGCGGTGAGGTCGTGCGAGGCGATGTCGTGCGCGGTGCCGGCCATGTCGGCCAGCGGGCGCAGGCCGCGGCGCAGCACCAGCCGTCCCACGATCACCAGCACGGCCAGCGCGAGCGCGAACGCGCCGACCTCGACCCAGATCAG
This sequence comes from Amycolatopsis sp. NPDC004747, assembly GCF_053601335.1. Lineage (NCBI taxonomy): Bacteria > Bacillati > Actinomycetota > Actinomycetes > Pseudonocardiales > Pseudonocardiaceae > Amycolatopsis > Amycolatopsis sp. NPDC004747. The sequence goes on from NZ_JBSGBQ010000014.1 coordinate 3,379, forward strand.
CTGCTGGACGGTGCCCTCGAGGTCCCGCTGCGGCGCCGCCGACAGCAGCACCGAGTCGGTGTCCACCGGGCAGGCGCGCACCCGGTACGGGCCGTCGTCGCGCAGGTGGATGTTCCGGGTGACGTCGCCGGTCACCGCCTCGGCGGCGATCTTCGCCAGCTGCGTGGCATCGCCCGGCAGCCGGCCGCCGGGCTCGGGGACGGCGACCCCGCCCTGCACCTTGTACAGCGCCGAGTACCACGAGTACACCGACTGCGGCGAGCCGTGCGTTTCGCGCAGCAGCGGCAGCTGGGTGTTCTGGCTCTTGGACAGCTGCTCGTCGAGCCGCCGGTCGAGGTAGCCGTGCATGATCCCGACCGTCGTGACGCCGACGGCCGCGAACACCACCAGCGCGAGCGCGCCGAGGCCGAGGGTGATCCGGGTGCCCAGCCGGGTGCGCTGCCAGGCGCCGTACCACCGGGGGAAGAAGCCCTTCACCGGTGCGCCTGCCGCACGACGTACCCGACGCCGCGGACGGTGTGGATCAGCGGCTCGCCCTCGCCCGCGTCGACCTTGCGGCGCAGGTGCGAAATCACCAGTTCGACCACATTGGACCGGCCGCCGAAGTCGTACTCCCAGACGTGGTCGAGGATCTGCGCCTTGGTCAGCACCGCGGGCGAGCGGCGCATGAGGTAGCGCAGCAGCTCGTACTCGGTCGGCGTCAGCTCGGCCAGGACGTCGCCGCGGCGGACCTCGCGGGTGTCCTCGTCCAGGGTCAGGTCGCCGACGCGCAGCACGGCGCCGCGCGCCTCGGGCTGGTGCGCGAGGCCGGCGCTGCGCCGCAGCACCGCCCGCAGCCGCGCCATCAGCTCCTCGACCGAGAACGGTTTCACGAGGTAGTCGTCACCCCCGCGGGTGAGCCCGGCGATCCGGTCGGCCGTCGCGTCCTTGGCCGTGAGGAACACCACGGGCACCGCGTTGCCGCCCGCCCGCAGGCGGTCGAGCACGGTGAAGCCGTCGAAGTCGGGCAGCATCAGGTCGAGCACGACGATGTCCGGCCCGAACTCCGCGGCCCGGTTCAGCGCGGCCTGCCCGGTGCCGGCCGTGACCGCCTGCCAGCCCTCGTAGCGGGCGACGGTGGCGACGAGGTCGGCGATGTGCGGCTCGTCGTCGACGACGAGCAGGCGCACGGGGTCGGGGGTCTGCACCCCTGCATCTTCTCCCGGCGCGGCCCTGGTGGGCGACCGCGGGCGGCGGCCGACAGGAATCCGACAGCCGGCACCCAGACTCGCCACAGGACGGGCGGCGAGGCTGGCCTTCGTGAACCGAACCGAAGGGGGATCCGTGTGACCACCATGACGCAGACCGCCGAGGCCGCGCGCCCGGCGATCCGCCCCCGGATCGCCGCGAAATCCGGCCTTTTCCTCTTCATCGGCGCCAACGTGGCCGCCGTCACCGTCCTGTTCGTCCAGGCCGGGGTTTCGCAGAACGTGCTGATCACCATCGGCAGGCTGGCCGGCCTGTACGGCGCGCTGGCGATGGCGTTCCAGCTGCTGCTGGTGGCCCGGCTGCCCTGGCTGGACCGCCGGCTCGGGATGGACCGGCTGACCACGTGGCACCGGTGGACCGGCTTCACGATCCTCTGGACCCTGCTGGCGCACCTGGTGTTCATCACCATGGGCTACGCGGAGGTTTCGGACAAGGGTGTCGTCGACGAGCTGGTCGAGATGGCCAACACGCTCGAAGGGATCCTGCGGGCACTGGTCGCCTTCGCCGTGATCCTCATCGTCGGTGCCGCTTCGGCCAAGTTCGCGCGCAAGCGGCTCGCCTACGAGACGTGGCACTTCATCCACCTCTACACCTACGCCGCGGTCCTGCTGGCCTTCACGCACCAGATCGCGCTGGGCCAGTCGTTCGCCGGCTCGGAGCAGGCGAAGGCGTACTGGTGGACGCTCTGGCTCGGCGCCGGCGCGGCCGTGCTCGCCGGGCGCGTCGTGCTGCCGCTGTGGCGGAACCTGCGGCACCAGTTGCGCGTCACGGCCGTGGTTTCCGAGTCCCCGGACGTCGTTTCGGTGTACATGTCCGGCAAGCACCTGGACAAGCTGCCGGCCAAGGCGGGACAGTTCTTCCTGTGGCGGTTCCTGACCAAGGACCGTTGGTGGCAGGCCAATCCCTTCTCGCTTTCGGCCGCACCCGACGGCCGTTCCCTGCGGCTGACCGCGAAGGCGCTCGGCGATTCCAGCGCCGGGCTGCGCAACCTGCGCGTCGGGACGCGCGTGTTCGCCGAAGGACCGTACGGCGCCTTCACGACGATCCACCAGCGGCGGCCCAACGCGCTGCTCGTGGCGGGCGGGGTCGGGATCACGCCGATCCGCGCGCTGCTGGAGGACATCGAAGGCCACGTCGTCGTGCTGTACCGGGTGCGGTCCCAGACCGACGCGGTGCTGCTGCCGGAGCTCAACGAGCTGGCCAAGGCGCGCGGCGCCAGCGTGAGCGTCCTCACCGGACCGGACCAGGCGGTCGGGCCGCGCGGGGTGATGCTCGGGCCGGCGAACCTGCACATGATGGTGCCGGACGTGCACGAGCGGGACGTGTTCGTCTGCGGGCCGCCGGGGATGACCTCGGCCGTGCTGCGCAGCCTGCGCGAGCTGAAGGTGCCGAACGCCCAGGTCCACGCCGAACGTTTCAGCCTTGCGGCCTAGGGGATGCTGTGAAGAAGACCATTTTCGTCGTCGCGCTGTCGATCGCCGGGTTCATCTCGGTCTGGCGGTTCGAGCCGGGGCCGGTGCACAAGACGGCCACCGTCGCGCAGGCGCCGCCACCGGCCGTCACCGCACCGTCCACATCGGCCGCTCCCCCGGACACCCCGGCGGCGCCGGCCACTTCGTCCGGCGCGCCCGCTCCGTCCACTTCGGAGGCTCCGGCCACCCGGGACACCGCGAACGAGACGGTGACCACGCAGGGCAGCGCCGAGTCGAGCCGGTACGGCACCGTGCAGGTGCAGGTGACGTTCACCGGCTCGCGGCTGGCCGTCATCACCCTGCTGCAGGCCCCGGACGGCGGCCGCTCGCTCACCGCGCTCCCGAAGCTGCAGGAGGAGGCGATCAAGGCGCAGAGCGCCCAGATCGACACGGTGACCGGCGCCACCGAGACCAGCGAGTCGTACAAGACGTCACTCCAGGCCGCGATCGACGCTAGGGAGAAGCAGCGATGACGAACCGCGTCGAGCAGGTGATGGGCCTGCCGATCTCGCTCGACCTGCGGGACGAGGGCGACTTCGCCGAGGTCGTCGACGACGTCTTCGCGTGGTTCCGGGACGTCGACGCCCGCTTCAGCCCGTTCCGCGACGACAGCGAGGTGAGCCGGTACGACCGCGGCGAGCTGACGGCCGCCGAGCTGAGCGACGACCTCATCGAGGTGCTGGAGCTCTGCGCGTACTACGAGCAGCTCTCCGGCGGCGCGTTCCGCGCGCGGATGCCCGGCCGCGGCCTCGACCCGTGCGCGGTGGTGAAGGGCTGGGCGGTGCAGCGCGCGGCCGACATGCTGAAGGCCGAGGGCGCGACGACGTTCTGCCTCAACGCCGGCGGCGACGTCGTCACCGCCGGCGAGCCGGAGCCGGGCCGTCCGTGGCGGGTCGGGGTGCGCCACCCCGAGCAGCCCCTGGCGGTGTGCGCGGTCCTGGAGTCGCGCAACGGCGCGATCGCGACGTCGGCGGCCTACGAGCGCGGCTCCCACATCCTCGACGGCCGTTCGGGAACGCCGGCGACGGGCTTGATGAGCGTGACCGTGGTGGCCGGCGACCTGGTGACGGCGGACGCGCTGGCCACGGCGGCGTTCGCGATGGGCGCGGAGGGCATCACCTGGGCGGCCGACCGGCCGGACTGCGAGATCCTCATCGTCGACGACAGCCGCCGCGTGCACCGGACGGCGGGGCTGGCGCTGGCGTCGTAAATCGGTTCGCCCTCCCGGCCGCGGCTGCGCCAGACTCGGCGGCACCCGACCTCGAGGAGTGCCATGCCGTCGTCCGTGCTGAACGTGTCCGTCGACTGCGCCGACCCGTACCGGCTGTGCGAGTTCTGGAGCCAGGTGACGGGCAAGCCGATCCCGGACACCGACGCCCCGGGCGACGACGAGGTGGGCTTCGAGCTCAACGACGGCACGACGCTGCTGTTCCTGCGGGTCCCGGAGCCGAAGACGGTGAAGAACCGCCTCCACCTGTGCCTGCAGCCGGACATCCCGCGCGACGAGGAGGTCTCGCGGCTGCTCGGCCTCGGCGCGACGCTGGTGAACGACCTCCGCAAGCCGGACGGCACGGGCTGGGCGGTGCTGGCCGACCCGGAGGGCAACGAGTTCTGCGTGCTGAGGAGCGCGGCCGAGCGCGCGGCGACGTCGTGACCGGCTGAATAGGGTGGCGGCATGGTCCGTCCCCTGATCGCCGTCGCCACGCTGGGCGGCACCATCTCGATGGCCCCGGTCGACGGCGACGGCGGGGCGGTCCCGCGGTTCGGCGCGGCCGAGCTGCTCGGCGGGCTCGGCGACGTGCCGATGGACGTCCTGGCCGAGACGCTGGCCGGGATCGGCAGCGCGTCACTGGACTTCGCGACGCTGCTGCGCTGCCGCGAATGGGGCCTGCGCCAGGACGCCGACGGCTTCGTCGTCGTCCAGGGCACCGACACCCTGGAAGAAACGGCGTACTTCCTGGACCTGCACTGGCCGTCGGACGTGCCGGTGGTGATCACCGGGGCCATGCGCAACGCGGGCCTGTTCAGCCCGGACGGTCCGGCCAACCTGCGCAACGCCCTCACCGTCGCGGCCGATCCGCGCAGCCGCGGCCGCGGTGTGCTGGTCACGCTCAACGACGACGTCCACGCCGCGCGCTGGGTGCGGAAGGCGCATTCGAGCCACCTGGAAGCGTTCTCCTCGGCGCCGGCGGGACCACTGGGCATGGTCGTCGAGCACGCGGTGCACTGGTTCCACCCGTCACCGCCGCGGCTGCCCGCTCTCGAAGGCGACGACTTCGGCGGGCTGGTCCCCATCGTGGAAGCCGGCCTGGACGACTCGGGCGCGGTGCTTTCTTCCGTGGCCACACAGCCCGGAGTGCGCGGTGTCGTGGTCGCCGCTTCGGGTGTGGGGCACGTCTCGGCCGGCACCGCCGACGTGATCGCCGGTCTGGTGTCGTCGCTGCCGGTGGTCGTCGCTTCGCGGACCGGGGCGGGCCCCACGCTGCGCTCGACGTACGGCTTCCACGGCTCCGAGTCGAGCCTGATCGCGCTGGGCGCGACCATGGCGGGCTGGCTGGACGCCCGGAAGTCGCGGATCCTGCTGCACGCGCTGCTGGCCGCCGGCGCGGACCGGTCCCGGATCGAGCGGGAGTTCCGGGCTCGCGGCGACCTGGACTGAGCGGATCAGCCCGGGACCGGGCCGTCGACCGGGTCCAGGTGGTACGGGCGCATCGCGCGGCCGGCGTCGCGGTAGACGTGGACGGAGATCGCCGGGTCGGGCCCGTCGTTGCGGACCTCGTGCACGTACCCGGGCCCGAACACCCGGGACTGCCCGGCGGAGAGGGCGTGCAGCTCGGTGACCGCGCGGCCGTCCGGCGCGCGGCGCGCCACGGCTTCGGTGAGGTGGCCGCCGACCACGGTGAACGCGCCGCTGGCGAACGCGTGGTCGTGCAGGTCGGTGCGCTGGCCGGGCAGCCAGCTCATCAGCCACACCTCCTGCCGCTCGTCCTTCGACACCAGCGCCGCGAACCGCTCGTCGGGGTCGTAGCGCAGGAGGTGCTTCCAGCGGTCGCGGTCGGCGGCGACCTCGAGGGCGACGCGCACCGGGTGGCGCAGCGCGGGGTTTTCGGGACGCAGCAGGGTGTTGTCCGGAACGGCGAACATGACGGTCCTCACGGAGAAGAAAGGGTGTCGAGCTGGGCCGGGGCTGGGTTCACCGACAACAGCGACACGCGCGCACGGCGGAGCGGAGGCCCATGAGGCCCCTCGACTCGGACATGGCGTGCGCGAACATGCGACCAGAGTCGCAGCCGCGTCCCGCGCGGTCAAGACGTCCCACCTGACGGGAGATCAGGACCACTCGTGCTTCTGGGACCGCCCGAGCAGCTCGGCGCCGGCCCGGCGCGGGTCGACACCTTCGTGGCAGACGCGGTGCATGGCGTCGGTGATCGGCATGTCGACACCGACGCTCTGCGCGAGCGCCCGGATCGACGAGCACGACATGACGCCCTCGGCGACCTGCCCGCCGGCCGCCGCCTGCGCCTGTTCGAGGGTCTCCCCGCGGCCGAGGCGTTCACCGAAGGTGCGGTTGCGCGAAAGCGGCGAAGAGCAGGTCGCGACCAGGTCGCCGACGCCGGCGAGCCCGGCGAAGGTCAGCGGGTCGGCGCCCAGCTTCGCGCCGAGCCGGGCCATCTCGGCCAGGCCGCGGGTGATGAGCGTCGCCATCGTGTTGGTGCCGAGGCCGAGGCCGGCGGCCATCCCGGTGCTGAGCGCGATGACGTTCTTGCAGGCTCCGCCGAGCTCGCAGCCGACGACGTCGGTGTTGGTGTACGGGCGGAAGTAGGAGTTGGCGCACGCGCGCTGGACCGCGACGGCGCGTTCGTGGTCGGCGCAGGCGAGCACGGAGGCGGACGGCTGCCCGGCGGCGATCTCCTTGGCCAGGTTCGGCCCGGTGACGACGACGACCTCGTTGGGGTCGATTCCGACGATCTCGCCGATCACCTCGCTCATCCGCTTGAGCGTGCCGAGCTCGACGCCCTTGGCGAGGCTGACGAGGATCGCGTCTTCCGGCAGCAGCCCGCGCCACGCGGTCAGGTTCGCCCGCAGGCTCTGGCTGGGCACGGCCAGGACGACGGCTTCGGCGTTTTCGAGCGCCTTCGCCGGATCGCTCGTCGCGGTGATGTTCTCCGGCAGGTCCACACCGGGCAGGTAGGCGCTGTTGGTGTGCCGGTCCCGGATGTCCTCGGCGACCTGTTCCCGGCGCGCCCACATCGTGACGTCCCGCCCGGCGTCGCCGAGGACCTTGGCGAAGGCGGTACCCCAGGAGCCGGCGCCGAGCACGGTGACCCGCTGCACGTCGGCGCGCATCAGGCGGGGTCCCCGGGCTTGGCCGACGGCGGTTCCTCGTGCCGGATCTCGGCGAGGAGCCGGGTCACCTCGTCCATCATGACCTTGGTGACCTCGCGCAGCTTCGTGGCGCTGCGCGTGTTGCCGCCGCGGTAGGCGGACAGGTCGAGCGGGTCGCCGACGGAGTGGGTGATCGTCTTGCGCGGGAACGGCGTGAACTTCTTGGTGTAGCCGTTGAAGATCTGGCTGGTGCCCCACCGGGCGACCGGGATGACGGGGACGTCGTTCTGCAGCGCGAGCCGCGCGGCGCCGGTGAAGGACTCCTTCGGCCAGCCGTCGGGGTCCTTGGTGATGGTGCCTTCGGGGTAGATGACGACGATCTTGCCTTCTTCGAGGGCCTGGTGGGCCGCCTTCAGGCTGTCCCCGGCGGCGGCCGAGCCCCGCGAGACGGGGATCTGCCCGGACCCGGAGACGATCGGGCCGAGGATCGGCGCGCGCGTCAGGCTCTCTTTGAAGAGGAACCGCGGAACCCGCTTCTGCCGGTGCACGAACACGGCGTCGACGGCGGGGTCGAAGTGCGAGATGTGGTTCATGACGAGCAGGGCCGGCCCCTGCCGCGGGATCTTCTCGGCCCCGACGTAGACCCGCCGCCCGATGTGGGTGAGCGGGTAGAACAGTACGGCGGCGAGCCCCACCCAAAAGCCGCCCTTCTCACGCCGGGCCACGATCTCCTCCTCCACACGTCACGTCCGGGGGTGATCCTGCCGCGCCGGGCTCGGACCAGTCCAGGGAGGGTCGGTTCCACGGGTCGGCCCGCGGCGGCGGCGGGGGTCATGACCAGGCCGAGGCGCTCGGGTGGCCAGGCCGAGCCGCTCCGGCGCCTTGCCCGGCCAAGCCGGCCTCCACACACAGCCCGGCTTCCACACACAGCCCGCCCTCCCAAGGGGGCCACCATCCCCCCACAGGGCACCCCCGATTTCGACGCTATCGCCCCCACCCGACAAAACCCCCGCCCGAAGCCCCCACCACCCCGAACCTGTCCACAACCCGCGTCACCTGTGGACAACCCGCCCGCCGGCAACCGCCCTCCCCGGCTTTCGGGTAAAGATGGACACGTGGACGTGGACCTGGTCGTACCCCTGAAACACCCCCGCGACGGCAAGTCGCGGCTGCGGGGTGCCGTCGAACACGCCCACCACCCCGGCCTGGTGCTCGCCCTCGCCAAGGACACACTCACCGCCGTCGTGTCGAGTGCGCAGGTCAGGCGCGTCCTGCTCGTCGCCGCCGATCCGGGCGCCGTGGAAGAGCTCGGCGAGCTCGGCGTCGAGATCGTCGCCGAACCGGCCGAAAAGTCCCTCAACGCCGCCTTCCGCCACGGCGAAGCCCTGCTCAAAGCCGATGATCCCGGCGCCGTCGTCGGCGCCCTCCAAGCCGACCTCCCCGCCCTGCGCGCCGGCGATCTCACCGCCGCACTCGCCGAGGCGGCCGGCCGCCGGGCCTTCGTCGCCGATCGCCAGGGCACCGGCACCACCCTGCTGCTGGCCGCCGCCGGCGAGCCCCTCGATCCCCGCTTCGGGCCGGGCTCGGCGCGGCACCACGCCGCGTCCGGGGCCATCGCCCTCGCGCAAGCACTCCCCACCCTCCGCAGCGACGTCGACACCCCGGACGATCTCGCCCACGTCCACACCCTCGGTGTCGGAAAACACACCGCCGCCCACCTCCGCGCGCCCGCGCTGAGCTGTTCATCTGACCTTCACCGCGGCCTGCGCAATTCCGCGTCGGGTAGTGAAGAATGGGGGCCGTGAGCACAGACGACGGCGGCACGCCCGCACCGCGGAGGCGAAGGAACCCGGCCACCGGATCTCCGGAGGCGGCGAAGAAGACGACCACCGCCAAGAAGGCCCCGTCGAAGTCGACCGCGCGCGACACCGCCGCCCGTGCCACCGCCGGCAAGGCCAGAACCCGCAAGACCACGGCCGCGGCGGCCACCCCGCCGTCGACGCGGCGCCGCAGCTCCACGCAGGGCAACGCGCGCGCGGCCGAAGAGTTCCGGGCCGTTCCCTCGGCGCCGCCCGCGGTCACCACCGCGCCGACCGCCGTCGAGACGCTGCCCGACGACCGCTACTTCAACCGCGAGCTGTCGTGGCAGGACTTCAACGCGCGCGTGCTCGCGCTGGCCGAGGACGAGTCGCAGCCGCTGCTGGAGCGGGCGAAGTTCCTCGCCATCTTCGCGTCCAATCTGGACGAGTTCTACATGGTCCGCGTCGCCGGCCTCAAGCGCCGCGACGAGACCGGCCTGATGGTGCGCAGCGCGGACGGCCTCACCCCGCGTGAGCAGCTCGGCTACATCGCCAAGCGCAACCAGGACCTCGTCGAGCGGCAGACCGGCGCCTTCGAGAAGCACCTGCGCCCGCAGCTGGCCGAGCAGGACATCCACATCGTCGGCTGGGCCGACCTCGCCGGCGCCGACCAGCTCCGGCTGTCGAGCTACTTCTCCGAGCAGATCTTCCCGGTCCTGACGCCGCTGGCCGTCGACCCGGCGCACCCGTTCCCCTACATCTCGGGCCTTTCGCTCAACCTCGCGGTGACGGTCCGCGACCCGGAAGGCGGCACCGAGCGCTTCGCCAGGGTGAAGGTGCCGAGCAACGTGCCGCGCCTGATGCGCGTCGAGACCGAGCGCACCAGCCGCACGGCGACGTTCCTCCCGCTCGAAGAGCTCATCTCCGCCCACCTGGGTGAGCTGTTCACCGGCATGGACGTCACCGAGCACCACGTCTTCCGCGTCACCCGCAACGCCGACTTCGAGGTCGACGAGGACCGCGACGAAGACCTGCTGCAGGCGCTCGAACGCGAGCTGGCGCAGCGCCGGTTCGGCCCGCCGGTGCGCCTCGAGGTCGCGCAGGACATGAGCGAGCACATGCTCGAGCTGCTGCTGCGCGAGCTGGACGTCGACCCGGCGGACGTCGTCGAGGTGCCCGGGCTGCTTGACCTGACCTGCCTGCACCAGCTGTCCGCAGTGGACCGCAAGGAGCTGAAGGACCGGCCGTTCGTGCCGGCGACGCACCCGGCGTTCGGCGAGCGTGAGACGCCCAAGAGCGTCTTCGCGACGCTGCGTGAGGGCGACGTGCTGGTGCACCACCCGTACGACTCGTTCTCGACGAGCGTGCAGCGGTTCATCGAGCAGGCGGCGGCCGACTCGAAGGTCCTCGCGATCAAGCAGACGCTGTACCGGACGTCCGGTGACTCCCCGATCGTCGACGCGCTGATCGACGCCGCGGAGGCGGGCAAGCAGGTCGTCGCGCTGGTGGAGATCAAGGCCCGCTTCGACGAGCAGGCGAACATCACCTGGGCGCGGACGCTGGAGCGCGCTGGCGTGCACGTCGTGTACGGCCTGGTCGGGCTGAAGACGCACTGCAAGGTGTCGATGATCGTGCGCCAGGAGGGCTCGACGATCCGGCGCTACTGCCACATCGGCACCGGCAACTACAACCCGAAGACGGCGCGGCTCTACGAGGACATCGGCCTGTTCACCGCCGACCCGAGCATCGGCGCGGACGTCACGGACCTGTTCAACGTGCTGACCGGCTACTCGCGGCAGGACACCTACCGGACGATCCTGACCTCGCCGCACGGCATCCGGCGCGGCATCGTGCGCGCGATCGGCGAGGAGATCGAGCTCGCGCGGGCCGGGCAGCAAGCCGGTATCCGGATCAAGTGCAACTCGCTGGTCGACGAGCAGGTCATCGACGCGCTCTACCACGCGTCGCAGGCCGGCGTGCCGGTCGAGATCGTGGTGCGCGGGATCTGCACGCTCAAGCCCGGCGTCGAGGGGCTGTCGGAGAACATCCACGTCCGGTCGATCCTCGGCCGGTTCCTGGAGCACTCGCGGATCTTCAACTTCCGCGCCGGCGGCACGCACTGGATCGGCAGCGCGGACATGATGCACCGCAACCTGGACAGGCGGATCGAGGCGCTGGTGCGCGTCAAGGACCCGAAGCTGACCGCGCAGCTCGACAACATCTTCGATTCGGCCCTGGACCCGGAGACGCGCTGCTGGGTGCTGACCGCGAGCGGCGAGTGGTCGCCGTTCCCGGCCGACGGCTCGCGCGTGCGTGACCACCAGCTCGAGCTGGCGAAGCTGCACGGGGCCGCCGGATGACCCAGGAGGTACGGGCGGCCGGCGCGGTGCTGTGGCGCGTCGCCGGGGGCGCGACGGAAGTCGCGCTGGTGCACCGCCCGCGGTACGACGACTGGTCGTTGCCGAAGGGGAAGCTCGACGCGGGCGAGACGACCGCCGAGGCAGCGGTCCGCGAAGTGCGGGAGGAGACCGGGTTCACCGCGGTCCTGGGCCGTTACCTGGCCCGGACGGCGTACCCGGTGCCGTCGCGCAACGGCTCCGGCACGGTGCCGAAGACGGTCGACTACTTCGCGGCGGAAGCGGTGTCCGGCGAGTTCGCGGCGAACGACGAAGTCGACGAGCTGCGCTGGCTGGCCCCGACGGCGGCGGAAAAGCTGCTGACCCGCCCGGAGGACGTCCGGGTGCTGCGGGCGTTCTGCGAACTCCCGGTGGGCTTGACGACGCTGTTGCTGGTACGGCACGCAAAGGCGGGCAAGCGCGACGAGTGGTCGGGCGACGACGACCTCCGGCCGCTGTCGGAGGCGGGCCGCCGCCAGGCGGCGGCCCTGCGCCGGGTACTGCGCTTGTTCGGCCCGGACCGGGTGCTGTCGGCGCCACGGCTGCGCTGCGTGCAGACGGTCCACGGCGTGGCGGAGGACATCGAGGCCGAGGTCCGCCACGAGCCGCTGTTCTCCGAGGAGGGCTACTGGCCGGACCCGGTCCTGGGCTTGGCAAGGCTCTTGGCGGTGGCCGGAGACGGCGGGACATCGGTGGTGTCCAGCCAGGGCGGAGTGATCCCGGACCTGGTGAGCGCACTGGCGGACCGCGACGGAGTGGAACTTTCGGCCGCGCGGGGCGGAGTGGTCCCGAGCAAGAAGGGGTCGTTCTGGGTGTTGTCATTCCGCCCACCAACGGCCACGGAGGGCCCCCTCCTCCTGGCGGCGGACTACCACTCGAGCGCCCTCCCGGCCCCCTCCCCCAGCCACTCCTGAGCCGGCGTCCACAAGTCCCCTCAGCTGTGGACAACCCCCTGTGCGCAGGCAGTTTTGTCGGTGGGCGCCGATAGACTGGAACCGGGGACGCCCCCCTGGGAGGGCGGGGGAGTTTTCCAGCAAAGTCGGAGCGCCCTTTCAACTGCCTCACCGGCGCGAACGAAAGCTTCCTCACCGGCCTAAACGGCACGCGGGCACCCGGACCCGCACAACACCCAGACCTCCCCCCACCCCGATCCGAAGCCAGCACACGGCCGGTGGTGCCGGGTCAAGGCACGCTTTCCCGCCTTGACGCGGTACCACCGGCCGTAGTGACAATCAGACTTCGGGGTGGTGGGCACAGCGACCCGCCCTGGCACCGAATCACGGACCAAACAGGCCGGCCCACAACCCACATCCAGACAACAGCGCCACCTCCCGGTACCCAACCGAAGACCGCAGCGCTCCCCGCCTCACCGACGCGACCCGCGGCAAAGACCCAACCGTCAAGACTTCCCCAAACCGCCGCTGTCATCGCGAGACAGCGACGTGACAGTCGATCTTGGTGTACTTGTTCAGGGTCCCGCTGGGCTGCGCCGGGCTAGGGGTACGGCGCATCCCCGGGCGAGGGGGCTTCTGTCGGCACCGTGGCCAGCAGGGCCTGGACCTCGGCGGCTCGAGGGTCGCCGAGGCGCTGGCTGACCGTCAGCGCCTCGGCCCAGTGCCTGCCCGCCTCCTGCGTTCGGCCCGTGCGGTGCTTCAGCCTTCCCAGGGTGATCTGGACGTCGATCGTGCCGTAGTCGGCGTTCAGCTCCTTCAGCTCCGCGAGCGCTTCGAGGCCCGCCCGCTCCGCCTCGTCGTGCCTTCCCGCTCCCGCGAGGGCCTCGGCGACGTTCCCCAGCGCGAGCGCCGCGTGGTACCGGTCGCCGAGTTCGGCGAAGGCTTCGTGCGCTGCCTGGGCCGCTTCGGCCGCGTGGTCGTAGTCGCGGAGGCCGATGCGGCTGGCACTCACGTTGAGGAGCGCGTGCGGCACGAACGTGCGCTGGCCGTGGTCGCGCGCGAGGTGGACGGCTTGGAGCGCGTGGCGTTCGGCTTCGGCGTACTCGGCTCGGACGTAATAAGCACCGGCGAGGTTGGACAGGATCGCCACCGTCAGCGCGGTGCCGTCGCCTCGCTCGGACGCCGCGCGCGCTTCCTCCAGTGCCTCGAGCGCCTTGTCCGGCTGGAGGGTGCGTAGGTAGGCCGAGCCGAGGTTGTTGGCGCTGTACTGGAGACCGGTGCTGTCGCCGGCGTCGCGGGTGGCGGCGACGGCCGTGCGCGCGGTGGTGATCCAGTCGTCGCGGTCGTGCCGCTCGGCGAAGAACCCGCGCAGGAGCCACGCGAGCTTCCAGGCGTGCGCGGTCCAGCCGCGACCGGCGGCGATGCCGACGAGCGCGGTGAGGGCCTGGCGTTCGGTGTTGTACCAGGCGATCGTCTGCTCGTGCTGTGCGAACCGGACGGCGGGCAGCGGCGCCGGGTCGAGCGTGATGTCTTCGGTGAGCAGGTCGGGCCGGACCAGCTTGTTCGCTTCGGCGACGCTGGCGAGGTACCAGTCGACGAGCCGGCGCAGCGCCGCCGCGCGCTCGGCCTCCGTCGTTTCCGTTTCGACGAGCTCGCCCGCGTAGACGCGCAGCAGGTCGTGGAACTGGTAGCGGTCGGTGCCGGGCTGGTTGAGGAGGTGGGCCGCGGCGAGCTGGTCGGCGAGTTCACGCGCTTCGCGCAGATCGGAACCGGCGAGCGCGGCGGCCGAGGAGAGGCTGAAGCCGTGGCCGGGGTGCAGGCCGAGCAGCCGGAAGAAGCGGGCCGCGGCCGGCCGCAGTGCCTTGTACGACCAGGAGAACGCGGCACGCAGATCGGTGCCGGCGTCCTGCGGGTCGCGGAGGGTGTCGAGCCGCAGCCGCTGGTCGCGGAGCTCTTCGACGATTCCGGCGAGCGAGACGCCGGAAAACCGGGAAGCGCGTTCCCCGGCCAGCGCCAGTGCCAGCGGCAGGCGGCCGCAGAGCTGAACAAGCTCGGCGACGGCGTCGGGTTCGGCGGCGAGGCGCTGCGACCCGACACTGCCGGCAAGGAGCGCGGTCGCGTCGCGGTCGTCGAACGAGCGCAGGGCGATGCGGCGCGCGCCGTCGCGGGCGACGAGGCCGCGCAGCTGGTTGCGGCTGGTCACCACGACGAGGTTGCCGGGCCCCGGCAGGAGCGGGCGCACCTGGTCGGCGTCGCGGGCGTTGTCGAGGAGCATGAGGGTGCGGCTGCCCGCCAGCCTGCTGCGGAGCAGCGCCGAACGTTCCTCCACAGTGGAGGGCAGCGTCTCCGCCGGGACGCCGAGGGCGCGCAGGAAGCCGGCCAGCGCGGCGTCGGGGGTGACCGGGGTGTCCGCGGAGTGGCCGCGCAGGTCGAGGAACAACTGGCCGCCGGGGAAGCGGTCGCGGACGCGGTGCGACCAGTGCACGGCCAGCGACGTCTTCCCGACGCCGGCGGTGCCTTCGATGACGACGATGCCGGAGGCGCCCCCGGGCGGCAGCCGGTCGAGTTCGGCGAGCTCGGGGCCCCGGCCGGTGAACCCGGCGACGTCGAAGGGCAGCTGCCGCGGCACGGTGTGGACGGCCGGATCGGCATCGGCGGCGAGCAGTTCGGCGTGCAGGCGCCGCAGGTCTTCGCCCGGTTCGACGCCCAGTTCGTCGGCCAGCAACGCCCGCAGCCCGGCGTATCGAGCGAGCGCTTCGGCGCGGCGCCCGGACCGGGCGAGGGCGCGCACGAGCCGTTCCCACAACGACTCCCGCAGCGGGTGCTGCGCGACCAGGTCGGTGAGCTCGGCGACGAGCCGCGCGTCAGGGACGAGCCCGGCGTCGAGATCGATCCGCTGTTCCACGGCGAAGAGGTACCGCTCGGTCAACAGCGGCCCCCATTCGGCGGCCAGCGCGGGAGATCCGACGCCTTCGAGGGGCACCCCGCCCCACCCGTCGAGCGCGGCGGTGAGCAGCTCCCGGCGGCGAGCGGGTTCCGTCGCGGCGGCGGCCTGGTCGAGGGTCTGGAGGAAGCGCAGCGCGTCCACCCGGGACGGGTCGACGACCAGCCGGTAGCCGTCCGGTTCGGTGACGACGGTGTCTTCGCCGCAGAGCCGGCGCAGGCGCATCACGTAGGTTTGCAGGCTGCCCCGGATGTGCGCGGGCGGAGCATCGTCCCAGACACCGCGGGCGAGGGCATCGATCGAAACGAGACGACCGGCGGCGAGCGCGAGCGTGGCGAGCAGCGCGCGCTGGCGGGAACTGGTCAGCACGACCGGCGAACCGTCGACGAGCACCTGGAACGGGCCGAGCAGCCGGATATCGATGGTGGTCGCCCCCAGGTTCGCCTCGCGCACGCCCGGCCCCGCCGGACGCGGGCCCCGAGGAACGCAGCGTGGCATCACTCGGCCGGGCGCTCAAGCAACTTTGCGAAATTGGGCGGAACCGGTCCCGGGGACGCGGTTGCGCCGGGCGGGTGACGCGGGGTGTCCGTTCGGGACACCGGTGCTGGCAGTGGGTGACCTCCCGCCACGCGGTTCGCGGAACGTGGGCGGTCGGTTGGCGTACCGGGAGGGCCGGATCGCTTGCGCGGCCGGCCGGTACCCAGGCTGCCCAGGTGGACACGCGGTTCGCTCGCGCGCCGGCTCAATCCCGCGCACCGACCATCCGAGTACGCCAGCCGACCCTTCCGGCACGCGAGCCGACCATCCAGGCACGCGAGCCGATCCTCCGGCGCGCGGGACTGCTTCTGCAGCCCAGTCCGGACATGCGGCAGGGCCCCGCGCACTTGGCGCGGGGCCCTGCCGGGAAAGCTGCTCGTCGAACCAGGGGTCGCCCCCCGGGGGTCCCCCGAATTTCACGTTACCGCAGGGGTACGACAGTTTCGGGCGGGTCAGTCCTTCTTCGCCGCGGTCGAGGTCCGCCTCGCCGGGGCCTTGGCGGCAGTGGTCTTGGCTGCCGTGGTCTTCGCCGCAGTGGTCTTCGCCGCCGGAGTCTTGGCCGCGGTGGTCTTCGCCGCCGGGGTCCTGGCCGCCGTCGTCTTGCGAGCCGTGGTCGTCTTCGTGGCTGCCGGCTTCGCCGCCGTCGTTGCCTTCGCGGCGGTGGCCTTTGTGGCTGCCGGCTTCGCCGCCGTGGTCGCCTTCGCCGCCGCCGGCTTCGCTGCCGTCGTCCGCGGGGCCGCCTTTGCCCGGGTGGTCGCCGTCCTCGTGGCCGCCGGCTTCGTCGCCGTCGTTGTCCTCGTGGCCGCCGGCTTTGCCGCCGTCGTGCGGGTGCGCGTGGTCGTCGAACGCGTTGCCGCAGGTGCCGCCGCCGCGCGGGTGGTGGTTGCCGTCGTGCGCCTGGCCGGTGTGGCCTTCGGCAGCTTCTTCGCTCCGGAAATCACGTCCTTGAACGTGGTCCCCGCGCGGAAGGCGGGCACGTTGGTCTTCTTGACCCGCACCGCTTCGCCGGTGCGCGGGTTGCGGGCCGTCCGCGCGGCGCGGGCGCGCTTCTCGAACACCCCGAAGCCGGTGATGTTGACCTTCTCGCCCTTGTTGACCGTCCGGATGATGATGTCGACCAGACCGTCGACCGCCTCGGCAGCGGCCTTCTTGTCGCCCAGGCGCTCGGTCAGCGCCTCGATCAGCTGGGCCTTGTTGGCCATGTCCAGTCCTCCAGGAGGCTCCACGGCCGCGTCGGCCGACTAGCGACACGGTATTACCAACGCAGCACAAATTCCAACCGGCATGCGGAACTTTCCCTTGCCCCGGGACGGGTTCCGCCTCGCGCCGAGGCCCGGTGACCGGCTCGCGGAGGGCCGTTCGGCATGCGGAAGGAACAGCCGGAAACGGAGCGACATCCCCTGCGGCACAAGGGATGTCGCCCCGGGATCGGGCTAGCCGGCGGTCACCGGTGTCGTCGTCGGCTTCCAGGACGGGCGGGTCGCCTCGAACGCGTCGATCTCACCGGCATGGCGCAACGTCAGCGCGATGTCGTCGAGACCTTCCAGCAGCCGCCAGCGGACGTAGTCGTCGATCTGGAAGGGCGCAGTGAAGTCCTTGGCCCGCACGGTCTTGGCCTCGAGGTCGACCGTGACCTCGGTGCCGGGCTCGTTCTCCAGCAGCTTCCACAGCAGCTCGACGTCGTGCTGCTCGCACTGGGCGGCCACCAGGCCACCCTTGCCGGAGTTGCCGCGGAAGATGTCGGCGAACCGGGCGGAGATGACCACCTTGAAGCCGTAGTCCATCAGCGCCCAGACGGCGTGCTCGCGGGAGGAACCGGTTCCGAAGTCCGGCCCCGCGACCAGCACGCTTCCGTTCTTGAACGGCCCCTGGTTGAGGATGAAGTTCTCGTCGGCGCGCCAGGCGGCGAACAGGCCGTCCTCGAAGCCCATCCGGGTCACCCGCTTGAGGTAGACCGCCGGGATGATCTGGTCGGTGTCCACGTTGGACCGGCGCAGCGGGACGCCGACGCCGGTGTGCTGGGTGAACGGTTCCATGGCTCTAGCTCCTCAGGTCGGTCAGCGGGCGGCGGTCAGCAGGTCTTCCGGCGACGAAAGCGTGCCCCGGACGGCCGTGGCGGCGGCCACGAGCGGCGACACCAGGTGCGTCCGGCCCCCCTTGCCCTGCCGGCCCTCGAAGTTGCGGTTCGACGTCGACGCGCTGCGCTCGCCCGGCTTGAGCTGGTCCGGGTTCATGCCGAGGCACATCGAGCAGCCGGCCTGGCGCCACTCCGCACCCGCCTCGGTGAAGACCTGGTCGAGCCCCTCGGCTTCGGCGGCCTTGCGGACGCGCATCGAGCCGGGAACCACCAGCATGCGGACCGAGTCCGCCACTTTCCGACCACGCAGCACCTCGGCCGCGGCCCGCAGGTCCTCGATCCGGCCGTTGGTGCAGGAGCCGAGGAAGACGGTGTCGACGGCGATCTCCCGCAGCGGCGTGCCCGGCTTCAAATCCATGTAGGACAGGGCTTTTTCAGCGGCGATGCGGTCGTTCTCGTCCGGGATCGCCTCCGGGTCGGGCACCTCGGCGCCCAGCGGGAGGCCCTGGCCGGGGTTGGTGCCCCAGGTCACGAACGGCGTCAGCGCGCTCGCGTCGAGGTGCACCTCGGCGTCGAACTCGGCGCCGTCGTCGGTGCGCAGCTGCCGCCAGTTTTCGATCGCCGCGTCCCAGTCCGCGCCCTGCGGTGCGTGCGGGCGGCCCTTCAGGTAGGCGAACGTCGTCTCGTCCGGCGCGATCATCCCGGCGCGGGCGCCGGCCTCGATCGACATGTTGCAGACGGTCATCCGGGCCTCCATCGAGAGGGCCTCGATGGCCGAACCGCGGTACTCCAGGACGTAGCCCTGGCCACCGCCGGTGCCGATCTTGGCGATCACCGCGAGGATGATGTCCTTCGCCGTGACACCGGGGCGCAGCTCGCCGTCGACGGTGATCGCCATCGTCTTGAAAGGACGCAGCGGCAGCGTCTGGGTGGCCATGACGTGCTCGACCTCGGACGTGCCGATGCCGAAGGCGATGGCGCCGAACGCGCCGTGCGTCGAGGTGTGGCTGTCGCCGCAGACCACGGTCATGCCGGGCTGGGTCAGGCCGAGCTGCGGGCCGATGACGTGCACGATGCCCTGCTCGGCGTCACCCATCGGGTGCAGCCGGACACCGAACTCCTTGCAGTTGCGGCGAAGGGTGTCGACCTGGGTGCGCGAGACCGGATCGGCGATGGGGAGCTCGATGTCGACGGTCGGGACGTTGTGGTCCTCGGTCGCGATGGTCAGGTCGGGGCGGCGCAGCTGCCGCCCGGCCAGGCGGAGGCCGTCGAAGGCCTGCGGGCTGGTGACTTCGTGCAGCAGGTGGAGGTCGATGTAGAGCAGGTCCGGTTCGGCGCCTTCGCCTCGGCGCACGAGGTGGCTTTCCCACACCTTCTCCGCCAGCGTGCGGGCCTTGCCGGTCGGGCTGGTCATCTCCGGCTCCTTCCACGGTTCGTCGACGAACTCGGGCGCGCACCTGCGAGATCGGGGTGCGAGCCGCGAAGGAGGGCGCAGCTCGAGTTCAGGGTTTCCCAGATACTGGACTTCCCAAAGTGCGGGACGCTAGTATCGGGTCGTGGGACAGCATAGCGGTATCGGAGTACTGGACAAAGCAGTGGCCGTCCTGCAGGCGGTCGCGGACGACCCCTGCGGCCTCGCGGAACTGTGCACGCGGACGGGCCTGCCCCGGGCCACCGCGCACCGGCTCGCGGTCGGCCTCGAGGTGCACCGGCTGCTGCGCCGCGGTCCGGACGGGCGCTGGCGCCCCGGTACGGCACTGGCCGAACTGGCGGGCGGCTCGACGGACCCGCTCCTCGACGCGGCGGGCGTGGTCCTGCCGAAGCTGCGCGACGTCACGGGCGAGAGCGTCCAGCTGTACCGGCGCGACGGCGTCCAGCGCGTGTGCGTCGCGACGGCGGAGCCACCGAGCGGGCTGCGCGACACGGTCCCGGTGGGGTCACGGCTGCCGATGACGGCGGGCTCGGGCGCGAAGGTGCTCGCGGCCTGGGCGGACCCGCACACGCAGCGCACGATCCTGGCGGACGCGGTCTTCGGCGAGCGGACGCTCCTGGAGGTCCGGCGGCGCGGGTGGGCGCAGAGCGTGGCGGAGCGCGAGCCGGGAGTGGCGAGCATTTCGGCCCCGGTGCGCGATTCGGCGGGGACGGTCGTGGCGGCGGTCTCGGTGTCGGGACCGATCGAGCGGATCGGCCGGAAGCCGGGCGCCCGCTGGGCGGCGGACCTTCTTGCCGCGGCGGATGCTCTGCAGGAACGGCTCTGAGGTTTTCGCCGGAGGGGTTCTTGCCGCGCGGGATGGCTGGTGGGGACGGCGCTGAGGTCTCGCCCGAGTGGGTTCTCACCGCGGAGGAGGCCTGGCAGGAGCGGCCCTGAAGTCTCGCCCGAGTGGGTTCTCACCGCGGAGGAGGCCTGGCAGGAGCGGCCCTGAAGTCTCGCCCGAGTGGGTTCCCGCCACGGAGGAGGCCTGGCAGGAGCGGCCTTGAGGTCTCGCCCGAGTGAGTTCCCGCCACGGAGAATGCCCTGTGGGAACGGCCGTGAAGTTTGCCGGGGCACTGCCCGGGTCCGGTTTCCACAGATCGCCCCGGATGTGGACAAACGGGCCCGGCCAGCGACTTTCGCGGCGATCTTGTCGGCAGCGCCCGATACGCTGGACCCGGGGGGCGCCCCCGGGAGCCGCCGGCGCAGTGATTGCGTCCGCAAGACACACCTGACACCGTGACCCGATGCTGAATCAGGTGGCCGACGGTGTCTGGGTGCGTCAGAGCGAGTGGGTCTGGAGCAACACCACCGTCGTGGAAACGGACGACGGCCTCGTCCTCGTCGACCCCGGCATCCACGGCTTCGAACTCGAGCAGCTCGCCGACGACCTGGACCGGCTCGAGATCCCCGTCGTCGCCGGGTTCTCCACCCATCCGCACTGGGACCACCTGCTCTGGCACCCCCGCTTCGGCGACGTCCCCCGCTACGCCACCGCCGCCAACGCCCGCATCGCCGGCGAAGCCCGCGAACGTGCCCAGGCCATGGCGAAGGAAACCGCGCCGGACGTTCCGCTTGAACCGATCGCGCTGCTCACCCCGCTGCCCGGAGACCACGGTCCGATCCCCGGCGAAATCATCGAGCACGACGCCCACGCCGTGGGCCACGCCGCCCTGCTCCTCGCCGATCGGGGTGTCCTGGTCGCCGGTGACCTGCTCTCCGACGTCCTGGTCCCGCTCCTCGACCGCCGCCGTGACGAGCCACCCGGCTCCTACCGCAGCGTGCTCGATCGACTGGAGGCCCGGGACTTCGACGTCCTGATCCCCGGCCACGGCGCCGTGGCGCGGCACCGGGAGATCGCCGCCCGGTTCGCCGTCGACCGGGCCTACCTCGAAGCGCTCGAACGAGGCGAGGAACCCGACGACCGGCGCTGGGGGAAATAGCGCCGTTCGGGTGACCGTGGGCGAACTCGCGTATTCGGTGACGGCGGACACGTCTCCTCATAGTCGGCACCACAGAGGGGGATGACCACCATGCACACCGAACTGAATCGCCGGGCGATGGCGATGCTGCGGGCCGTCGGGGCCGGCCGGGCCGAACTCACCTGCAGCTGCGAACCCGACCTGCGGGTCGACGGCCTGCCGTGCTGCGACCAGGCCACCGCGCACCAGCTGGCGCGGGACGGCCTGATCCGGCCCGCGCGGGCCGTCGCCGTCGGGCAGTGGACGCGGGCCGAGCTCACCGCCGAGGGGCGGCAGGCGTTGGGCGGCGCCCTCGCCGCCGCGTGACGCAACCTTCCGGTCCGCTGGCGCGTGTACCCGGCAAACGCGAGGGGGAACGATGAAGATGGCCACCGCCCTGCTGGGCGCCTGCCTGCTGTTGACCGCCTGCGGGACCACACCGGCCGCGGCCCCGCCGCCCCGGATCCCGAGCCCGGTCCAGACCGTCACGTCCCAGCCGACGGCCGATCCGGCCGCCGTGCGCTGGATGGACGGGTTCTGCTCCGCCGTCCACGGCTACCGGGAGCGCACCAACCGCGAGGCCGGGCCCAGCCAGCCGTCACCCGGCTCGATCGCCGAGGCGCAGAAGGCGCTCAGCGCGGCGCTCGGCGGCATCGCGGCCCGCACCGGCGAAGCGGCCGACAAGCTCACCGCGCTGCCGCCGGCGCCGGTGCCGCTCGGTGACACCGTCCGCCAGGGCTTCGTCGCCAAGTTCGCGAAGGCCCGCGACCGCGCGACCGAGGCGAAGACGACGCTCGACCGCGCGAAGCGGGGCAACGAAGCGTCCCAGGTCCCGGCCGCCAAGGCCGTCGAACAGGCGCAGCTGGACGTCGACGGCACCTACGACCCGGTCGGCGCGGTGTCGGCATCGCCGGAGCTGATGCTCGCCGCCGCCACCGCGCCCGGCTGCAAGGCCTGAACCCTCACCTCCGCACGAGCGGGGCCTGCAGCGGCAGCGATCGCGACGAGCCGCCGACCGACACGGTGAACGCGCCACGCGCGGGCTGCCACGCGTGGCTCACCGTGTCCCAGACGGAGAACGCGCGCGCGTCCAGCCGGATCGTCACGCGCCGGGACTCCCCCGGCGCCAGCGAGACCCGCTCGAAGCCCTTGAGCTGGCGCGGCGGCTCGCCCGCCGCCGCCGGGAAGCCCAGGTACAGCTGGGCGACCTCGGCGCCCGCGCGGCGTCCGGTGTTCCGCACCGTAAACGTCGCCATGGCGCCGTCGCCGGCGGAGCGCACCGACAAGCCGGAATAGGCGAACGTCGTGTACGACAGGCCGTGGCCGAACGGGAACAGCGGGGCGCGGCCCTGCGCGTCGAACCACCGGTAGCCGACCTGCAGGCCCTCGGAGTACGTCGCGACGCCGCCGACGCCGGGGAACTGCGCCGGAGTGTTCGCCGGCGTGTCGGCCTCCGCGGCCGGGAAGGTGATCGGCAGCTTCGCCGACGGGTTGACGTCGCCGAAGAGCACACCCGCCACCGCCGCGCCGTCCTGTTGGCCGGGGTACCACGCCTGGAGGATCGCGGGAACGTGCGAAGCCCACGGCATGAGCACCGGGCCGCCGCTCTTCACCACGACGACCGTGTGCGGGTTGGCCTCGGCGACGGCGGCCACCAGGGCGTCCTGGTTGCCGTCCAGGGCCAGGCTCGGCCGGTCCTTGCCTTCGGCCTCGTTGTCCCCGACCATCACCACGCTGACCTCGGCGGTCCGGGCCAGCGCCGCCGCCCGCGCCACGTCGCTGCCGTCGTCGAGGGTCACCACCGCACCCGGGACGCGCTGCTGCAGGCCGGGCAGCGGGTCCACTGTGGACGTCGGGATGACGGCCGAGCTGCCCCCGCCGCCGGTCTTGGCCTTGGTGGCGAACGGCCCGATCAGCGCGATCGACTTCACCGAAGCGTCGAGCGGGAGCTGTGCGTGTTCGTCGCGCAGCAGCACCATGCCGCGTTCGGCGAACTCCTTCGCGGCGGCGTCGTGCTGCGCCGTCGGCAACGGCGAGGCGACCGGCGGGTGGTCGAACTGCCCGAAGGCGAACATCGTCCGGAACCGCGGCAGCAGCAGCTCGTCGACCCGCCGCTCGGTCACCTGCCCGGCCAGCACGGCCCGCTTCAGCTCGTCGCCGTACCAGGTGCCATCGATCATCTCCAGGTTCATGCCGGCGTTCGCCGAGCCGACGGTGCTGTGCGCGGCACCCCAGTCCGACTGGACGAACCCCTTGAACCCCCAGTCGTCGCGCAGCTTGCCCTGCAGCAGCTCCGGGTTCTCGCACATGAAGACGCCGTTGACCTTGGGGAAGGCGCACATCACCGAGCCCGCGCGGCCTTCGGTGACCGCCTGTTCGAAGTGCGGCAGGTAGATCTCGTTGAGCGTCCGCTCGTCGATGCGCTCGTCGACACCGTCGCGGTTCGTCTCCTGGTTGTTCGCCGCGTAGTGCTTGACCTCGGCGATCGTGCCGTTCTCCTGGATGCCGCGGATGTCGGCGGCGGCCAGCGCGCCGACGAGGAACGGGTCCTCCCCCATGCCTTCGAACGTCCGGCCGTTGCGCGGGACGCGGGCGATGTTGATGTCGGGCGCCTCGGAGACGTGGTGGGCGAGCGCGCGGGTTTCGCTGCCGATCAGCCGGCCGTAGCGGCGCGCGAGGCCGGTGTCGAACGTCGACGCCAGCGCCATGGTGGCCGGCAGCGCGGTGGCCGGTTTCTGCGGTTTGTCGTCGGCCGGGCCCATGCCCGCCGGGCCGTTGGCGATCCGGAAGCCCGGCACGCCCAGCCGCGGGATGGGCGGCACGAACCGCTGGTGCTCGGCGTCGGGCTGCAGGTGCAGCTGGGAGATCTTCTCGTCGAGGGTCATCGCCGCGACGAGCTCGGCGGCCCGGCGGTCGGGTGATTGGCGGGCGTCGCGCCAGGGTTGCGCCTGCGCGGCCGCCGGCGTCGTCAGCGACAACGCCAGGACCGCGGCGAGAACGAGCGGACCGGTGCGCATCGAGTCTCCCTCGCCGTCGAACGGGACCAACGGCGGCCAAGCTAACTCATACGTGACAAGGAAACATAGACTCGATTTCCGTTCACGTACTTGAACGGAAGATTGGACTCGACCATTTCCCCGGCTCAACCACGGCGGGGCGCACCACCGGACGGGGCCGAGCCCTGGTCAAGAAAGCCCTGATCGGCCTAACGGCGGCGACCACCGCGCCGGGGCGACCCTCCACAGAGGACGCCCGGCTCAGCGGGCCGCGGCCAGCCGCAGCGCCCGGTACACGAACTGCTGGTCGCCGAGGCGGTGGCGCAGGTCGCGCTCCAGCCCGGCGATCGGGTAGAGGTTCTGCGGCGCCCGCGAGTCCTTGTAGGCGACCGACGCGAACCGCCCCAGCACCGACTGGGTGACGTTCGCCAGCTCGGCGACCTGCTCGCGGCCGAGGTGCGGCGCGGCCTCGACCCGCACCACCCCCGACCACGGCGGCCCGCCGACCGACGGCAGCCGCAGGTACCACGAGTGCCGGACCCACGTGGTGCCCATCAGGAACACCGGCGTGCGCTGGTGCGCGCCGAGCCGCCCGACCAGCGCGTTGAGCTCGCCCGGCAGGTACGTCGTCTGGTGGCTCTTGATGAACCCGACGGTCCGGTCGAGGTGCGCGCGGCCGCGCAGCGGGCCGTCCACGACCAGCAGGTCTTCGCGCGCGTGGCCCGCCCGGCGCGCCTCGACCGCCGTCTGCTCCTCGACCAGCGCCAGCTGCTCCTGCAACGCCGAGGACAGCACCACCGGCAGCGGCTTGTCCTCCTTCGCCGCCGCCCGGTGCGCGGTGTAGATCCCGGCCGGGGTGGCGATGTCGTCCGCCTGCGGGGCGACCGTGAACAACCCGCGCCGGACGTCGGTGCCGACGACGTGCGCCTGTCCCTCGCAGCAGCACACGACCCCGGCCGCGTAGGACGCGCAGATCCCGATGGACGCCGAGTTCGTGCCGGCCGGGTCGTCGATCCAGACGCGCGCGTCGATCCGCCGGACGCCGTCGACGAACAGCACCGCCTCGGGCGGCGACACCGGCGACGGGTCGATCGGCGCCCACTCGGCCTCGGGGACCTCGACGTCGAGCTCGACCTCGGCCTGCGAGCGGCCGAGCTCCTCGGCCTCCATGGAGCTGCCGTAGCCCGGGTCCCAGGCGTCAATGCTGAAGTTCATCCCGGCCACCGGATTGAACTGGTGAACGCTCATGCGCCCTCCCTGGCGATGTGCGAGCCGGTGCCGTCCCGGGTGACCAGGAACCGCACCGGGACGCGCTCGGCGAGTGCCGGCACGTGCGTGATCACCCCGACCATCCGGGAGCCGGACGCGGCGAGGTTCTCCAAAGTGGACGCCACGACGTCGAGGGTGGCCTCGTCCAGCGTGCCGAAGCCCTCGTCGAGGAAGATCGACTCGAGCTTGGTCGCCCCCTCCGCCGCCATCGCCCCCAGCTGCGAAGACAGCGCGAGCGCCAAGGAGAGCGACGCTTGGAACGTCTCGCCGCCGGAGAGCGTCTTCACCGGGCGCCGGGCGTCGGCCTCGTTGTGGTCCACCACCAGGAAGTCGCCCTTGTCGTGGGTCAGCTCGAACTGCCCGCCGGACAGCTCCAGCAGCGACGCCGACGCCTCGGCGACCAGCGTGTCGAGCGCCCCGGCGATCAGCCAGCGCGGGAACTTGTCCGAGCGCAGCAGATCCGCGAGCAGCCGCGCGACCTGGGCGTCGGACTCCGCCGCCGCGATGTCCTCGTGCAGCCCCGCGACGCGCGCCACTCGCCGTTTCAGCTCCGTGTGGTCGCCTTCGGCGCGCGCCCGGGCGGCCGCGACGGCCACCGGGACGCGCTCGCGCACCGGGCCCTCCGGCACGGCCACGCCGAGCGCGGTGACGTCGTCGGCGACCGCGCGTTCGGCCGCCTGCAACGCTTCGGCCGTTTCCCCTTCGGCGGACGTCGCGACGGCCAAGCGCTCGCGGTGGTCCTTCGCCTGCCCGGCGGCCCAGTCCGTGAGCGCGGTCCAGGCGTCGAGGAGGCCTTCACCGTCGATCGGCGGGGCACCGAGGCCGACCAGCGGGTCGCGCGCGCGGGACAGCTTCTGCCGCTCGGCTTCCACCTGGGCACCGATGCCCGCCTGCGCTTCCGTGGCGCGCTTCGCGGCCACTCGCGCGGTCCGCAAGCCGGCGTCCGCCGTTTTCGCCGTCTGCTCGAGTTCCGCGACACGGGCGAGCTGCTCGGTGACGACCTCGGCGGACGGTGCGCCGTCGAGGGTCGCGGCCAGTTCCGCCCGCCGTTGCCGCGCGGCCGCCAGTCCGGTGCTCGCCGCCTGCTCGGCCAGGCCCGTGTCGACCGCCCGCGCGCGCCGCTGCTCGGCGTCCCGCTCGGCGGTCCGGAACTCCTCCGCCGCCACGAGGGCTTCCTTGCCGGCGGCTTCGGCGGCCGCTTCCGAAGCGGCCAGCGCGGTCTGCCGGTCTTCCAGCGCGGAAGCCGCCCACGTGGTGAGGCGCTGCCACCCCGCCGGGACGTCCTCGCCGTCGAGAGCCGGCGCGCCCAGCTCCACCAGGGGATCGCGGGCCGCTCGCAGGGCCTCGCCGGCCGCCGCGAACGACTTCGCCACGACTTCGGCCTCTTGCTGGGCCTTCGTGCGTTCGGCGCGCGCCGCGGCCAGTTCCGCGTCCGCGGTGCGCGCGGCTTCGGCGACGCGGGTCCGGCCGTCGATCGTCGCCGAGAGCCACTCACCCCGTTCGCGGACGGCGGCGACGAGATCCGTGTAGTCCTGCTCGGAGAAGGACGCCTCGACGGGCCGCAGCAGGGCTGCCGACTCCGGCGGGCCGTCGACCTCGGCGAGCACCGCGCGGAGCTCCTCCGCCTGCGCGGCCGCCGACGCGCGGGCGTCGGCGTCGCGGTCCACGGCGCGTTCCAGCTTGCGCACGCCCGATTCGGCCGACGCACGGCCGCGCTCGGCGTGTTCGAGGCGTTCGCGGGCCTCGGCGAGGTGGGCGTGGCCGCCGGCGTCCGGCAGGGCCGTGACTTCCTGCTCGCACACCGGGCACGGGTGCCCGACGGCGAGGCCGGCCCGCAGCACCAGCGCCTGGCCGGCCTGCTCGGCTTCGGCCAGCGCGGTCTTCGCCGCGGCGAGTTCGGTGTCGGCGGCGGCGAGGGCCGTGCGCGCCGCTGCCAGCTCGGCCCGGCGAGCGGCCTGCTCCGGCGCGGCCTTCCGTTGCGCCTCGCACAACGCATACAGCGTGCGGGCATCCGAGCGGGCCGCGGCGAGCGGCGCGACATCGGGCTGGGCGGCCAGCGCCGCCCGTGCCTCGGCGTCGGCGGCCTCCGCGGCCTGCAGACGCTCGTCGGCGGCCGCCATGCGCTTCGCCACCCGTGCCGATTCCGCCGACAGGTCGGCGAGATCCCCCGGTGGTCGCAGGCCGGTGAGCCGATCCCGGTCCTGCCGGGCGCGGGCGGCTTCGGCGGCGGTGTCCTCCGCCGCCCGCGCGGTCCGGTCCCGGTTCTCCCGGGCCGCGTCGAGGACGGACATCGCTTCGCTCGCTGCCGTGGCGGCAGCTTCCTTCGCCTGCTTCGCCGCTTCCGCCGCTTCACCGAGCCGTGGGAGGGCCTGCTCGAGGCCGGCGCGTTCGGTGTGCGCGGCGCGGATCCGTTCCAGTTCGCCACGCGCGGGCGCCGCGGCGAGGGCGGCCCGGGCGGTTTCGTCCGCCGTTTCGGCTGTCTCCAACGCGGTGCGGGCCTTCGCGACGGCATCGGCCGCCGCGCGACGCCGGGTTTCGAGGTCTTCGACACCGGCTGGGCGTTCTACAGCGTCGAGGATTTTCAGCTGCGCCGTAAGCGTGGCGACGCGTTGCCGGGCTTCTTCGTGCGCGCGGGTGGCGTCGTTCAACCCCGGCAGGGCCGCGTTCACCCGCGCGTCCAGCTCCGCCAGCGCGGTCATCCGCGCGGCCAGCTCGGCGACGGCTTCTTCGGTGGCGTCGGCGTAGCTGCCGAGCTGTTCGGTGAGGACGGCGGCGCGCTGCTTCTGCTGCTCCGCCGTCACGCCGGCCCGGCGGCCGATCCGCTCGTAGACCTCCAGGCCCAGCAGCTTGATGAGGATCTTCTGCCGGTCGGCGGCCTTCGCGTGCAGGAACTCGGCGAAGTCGCCCTGGGGCAGCGCCACGCAGGTGCAGAAGTGCTTGAACGTCAACCCGAGCAGGCGTTCGACCGCCGGGGTCACCTCGGAGTCCGCGGCGACCGGGTCCGCGTCGTCCTCCGGGCCGCCGAGCGCGGTCGGGTCGATCAGCCGTTCCAGGCGGACGTTCTTGACGCTGACCGTGGGTTTCTTGCCGCCGCTGCGCCGGACTTCCCGCACGACGTGGTAGCGCGCGCCGCCGGCGTCGAAGACCAGCCGCACGGTGGCGCGGTTGACCGTCGGGGCGAGCGCGGGCGCGACCAGGCCCTCGTGGTCCCAGCGGGCGACAGACCCGTACAGGGCGAAGGTGAGGGCGTCGATGACCGTGCTCTTGCCCGCGCCGGTCGGTCCGACGAGCGCGAAGTAATCGGTGTCTTCGAAGCCGATCTCGGTCTTCTCGCGGAAGGACGCGAAGCCGGTCATCTCCAGCAGCACTGGCCGCATGTCACACCCCGCTCGTCTCTTCGTCGTGCAGCCGCGCGAAAAGCGCCTGCACGCGCTTGTCTTCGATCGTGCGTTCGACGCAGTAGCTCGCGAACAGCTCTCCCGGTGAACGGTCCGCGACCGCGCGGTCGCCGTTCGACGCCGTCACCGGCGCGGCGAACTCCGGGTCGATGCGGATTTCCAGGGCGTTCGGCAGAGCTTCTTGAATCTCCTCGCGCAGCCCCGCCCTGGTCGCTTCGCGGATGTACACGCGGAGGTAGTCCTCGCCGAACTCCTCCGCCCGCGCGGTCAGCTCGGCCACCGCGCCGTGGACCGTCCGCAGCTTCCGGCCCGATTTCAGCGGGATGTCGGTGATCTTCGCCGGTGTCGTGGGAGTCACTTCCACCGACAGCACGACGCTGGTGTTGTCCTGCTCGCCGAAGTCGACCGCTAACGGCGAGCCGCTGTAGTGCACCGGGCACGCGGCGGGCAGCGACTGGCGCCGGTGCAGGTGGCCCAGCGCCACGTAGTGCGGATCGGCGCCGAACGCCGTGGCGGGCACGTGGTACTCGAAGATGGACTGCGCCGCGCGTTCCCCGCCGCCCATCGTCCCGCCGGTCACCGTCAGGTGCGCCATGACGAGGTTCACCGCGCCGGGCGTGAACCCGGACTTGAGGTGCTCCAGGATGTCCCGCACGCGCTGGTCGTACTGGCCGACGTTGTCCGCCGGGGGCCCGGCGAGCAGCTCGGCGGCGCGGACCGCGTAGCGCTGGGACAGGAAGGGCAGCACGGCGACGTTGACGCGCTCGCCCGTCGAACGCGCGTCGAACGAGAAGACGCCGCCGTCGTGGACCGGGCGCGGGTCGCCGGTGAGCTGGATGCCCGCGGCCTTCAGCAGTGGCCGGTACGCCTCGAACGTCGCGGCGTGGTCGTGGTTCCCGGCGATGGCGAGCACCTCGGCGCCGGTCTCGCGCAGCGCCATCAGCGCCCGCACCACGAGTTCCTGCGCGGCCGCCGACGGCGCCGACGTCTCGTAGAGGTCGCCCGCGACGAGGATCGCGTCGAACTGCTCCTCCCGCGCGATCCGGACGATCTCGCCGAGCACGGCCCGCTGCTCGTCGAGGCGGTTTCGCCCCTTGAGCGTCTTGCCGATGTGCCAGTCGGAGGTGTGCAGGAACTTCACACTTCGTCCTTCCGTTCGGGTGGTGGGCGGCGGCTCAGAACGGCGGCGGGTCGTCGCCGAAGGGGTCGCTGCCGCGCGAAGGGAGGCCCGCGAAGGGATCGGACTTCGACGCAGCCGGCCCCGCCGTGGTCGTGGGGATCGCCCCGGCCTCGGAAAGCCGCGTGGCCCAGGCGGGGAACGGGAAGCCGACGGCGATCGGCACCGGGATCTCCGGCTGGCTCACGAACATCGTGCCCGGCGTGGCGAGCGTGGCGCGGACCCGCTGGCTGGCCGGGAGGAAGCCGTACTCGGGCCGCGAGGCCTCGGCGGCGTCGAGGCGGCCGACGATGCGCACCGAGCTGTTGCTGACGATCCGGCGCTCGACCTCGCTGGCGGTCTGCTGCGCGCCGATCAGGATGACGCCGAGGGAGCGGCCGCGTTCGGCGATGTCCAGCAGCACCTCCTTGATCGGGCTGCTGCCTTCGCGCGGCGCGTACTTGTTCAGCTCGTCCAGCATGGTGAACAGCAGCCCGCCGGGGCCGGCCGCCTCCTTGCGCGCGGTCTCCGCCGCGAGCGTCACGCCGACGACGAACCGCTGCGCGCGCTCGACGAGGTTGTGGATGTCCACCACGGTCACCTGCTGGTTCTCCGTGGACAACCGGCGGGCGGGGTGGTCGGCGAGATCACCGCGGATGAGGCCGGAGAGGGCGCGCTGGCTCGAGCGCAGGCGGCGGATGAAGGCGTTGACCGTGCCCGCGCCGGTGACCGCACCCGCCCAGCTCGCGCGGGTTTCCTCGTCGGTGACGCGCTCGCAGACGACGTCGATGAGCTCGGCGTAGGTGCGGCACAGGACGCCGTCGACGTTCGCGGCGCCGTCCTTGCCCGCCGGCGTGCTGTCCAGCCGCAGGCGGTTCGCGACCTGGTGGATGACCATCGTGTACTGGTTGCGCTCGTCCTCGGCGTCGGCGAAGACGTACGGCAGCAGGTCCTGGCCGCAGAACTCCGCGATGGTCCACCAGAACGCGCCGACACCCGAGGTCCGGCCGGTCACGTAAGGCTTCCCCGTGGTGTCCGACGGGGTCGGCGGCGCGTAGAAGCCGACGGAGGCGAACGGCTCGGCGGGCAGGCCCAGCTTGAGGTACTCGTCGCGGAGCTTCTCGTCGAGGTGGACGTTCGGGGTGTCGAGGAACAGCAGGTCCTCGCCCTTGACCGAGAAAACGAGGGCCTTGGCGTTGTGGGCGTTCGGCAGGGCGCCGCCGCGGAAGATCGAGTGCAGCAGGAACAACGCGAACGACGTCTTCGTGGCCACGCCGGAGACGCCGCTGATGCTGACGTGCGCGCCGCGGGTGCCGTCGAGGAAGTCCATGTTGAGGTAGACGGGTTCGCCGTCCCGGCCCAGGCCGACCGCCACCTGGCGGGTCATGTTGTCGAAGTACAGCGCCTGCGCGCGATCCTCCCCCACGGCCCGCTCGACCCGGCTGCCCGGCTTGGGCGGCACGTAGCACTCGGGCTCGACGCGGGTGGTGGCGATCTCGGCGATCTCCTGCACCTGGGCGGGCAGGACCCCGTCGGAGATCAGGAAGACGTCGCTGCCGAAGCTCGCGCCTTCGTGCCGCGCGGTCACCTGCGTCACCACGCCGTAGGAGGTGACTTCGCCGAGCCCCGGCAGATCCCGCCGGGTCACGACGACGTCGTCGAGCTGCAGGTAGGCGTCCGGATCGATGGCCACGCAGAACTGCAGCGGCGTCGAGTCCTCGGTGCCCGCCACCCGTCCGACCACGGTGGTGCGCGTCTCCTGGTCCACGGTTCTCCCTGTCCGGCCGGGGTCTTCCTCCCGCGGCAGAGTAGCCCGCCGGTACGACAGTCCCGCGCCCAACACGGCGTTGCCGCGACGACGTCGGCGCAGGCCGAGACTGCGCCGAACGAGTGAGTTCACCCTTCGGGGAGGACCTTTCGCCCCCGGCGCGGGGACTCGCCGGGGGCGTACCGGTTGCGCCGCAACGCCGTGCCCGGGAGGTCGCGCCGGGCGGGTGCGGCGTTACGGGCTCCGCTTCCGCCTGACCCCACGGCGAAGCGCCGCCGGGAGGGCCTCCGGGGCGGGCCGCGAACCCCGGCCGTGGCGCGGGATCGGGCCCGGGTGGGCTCGGCCACACGCCGCGACACCCCGCTCGGGCGTGTCGCGGGAAAAGTTCTCCGGAAGGGCCTCGGGTCCTATATGGACGACCACTGTGGACGGCACCCGCACCGGGTTTTGCCTGCTCAGAGGCATGGTCGAAGTCCGGACGGCGCGCCGGGCGGCGTCCGGAGCAGGGCTCGGTGGCGGCGGAACCCGCCCCCGCACAAGGAAATATTTCGACCCCCGGTTGGATTTTGTGCGGTATTGGTAATACCGTGTGCAGTGTCGGCCGAGATGGGCCGTGACTAGTAGTTCCACTATGGAGGACTGGAATGACGAACAAGGCCCAGCTGATCGAGGCGCTGTCGGAGCGTCTGGGCGACAAGAAGGTGGCTTCGCAGGCCGTGGACGGTCTGGTGGACATCATCATCCGGACGGTCAACAAGGGCGAAAAGGTCAACATCACCGGCTTCGGGGTGTTCGAGAAGCGCGCTCGCGCCGCTCGCACCGCCCGCAACCCGCGCACCGGTGAGGCCGTCCGCGTCAAGAAGACCAACGTGCCCGCCTTCCGCGCCGGCACCACCTTCAAGGACGTCATCTCCGGCACCAAGAAGCTCCCGAAGGCGACCCCGGTCAAGCGCGCCACCGCCACGACGTCGACCCGCGCCACCGCCACCAAGACGGCGGCCGCGGCGGCTCCGGCCAAGGCCACCACCACCCGCACCACCCGCGCGGCGGCGGCCAAGCCGGCCACCACGCGCTCGACGACCACGCGGACCCGCGCCACCGCGGCGAAGCCGGCCGCCAAGGCCACCACCGCCACCAAGGCCGCCCCGAAGGCGGCCGCGGCGAAGACGACGGCGGCCAAGACCACCACGGCGAAGGCCACCACCACGCGGGCGAAGACCGCGGCCGCCAAGCCGGCCGCGACCAAGACCGCCGCCGCGAAGAAGCCGGCCGCCGCCAAGGCCCCGGCCAAGCGCACCTCCGCCGCCAAGAAGAAGTAACACCCCCGGCGACGATCGGAAGGGCCCCGCACCTGCCTGGTGCGGGGCCCTTCCGGCGTTTCGGGCAGGGGAAGGACGCGCCGCGGGCGGGGTGGCAGGGATCGCCTCCGGCTGGGCGGCAGGAAGCACCGCGCGCAGGAGCGGCAGGAATCGCTCAGGCAGGTGCAGGGACCGCCGCGAGCGGGGGCGACAGCAATCCCCCAGGCCGGGCGGCAGGGAACACCGCGCCCGTCAAGCTTCCCGGCGTCGCCCGCCACACCACCGGCGTTCCCGCCCCGGACCGGCGATCGGCTTGGCACGCAAACCGGCCTGAGATCCCACAGGGCCGGCCGGGCGCTCACCGCCGCCCCCGGAAGGCCGCCATCCGCCCCGATCCCCTCTGCGGCGGCTTGAACGCCGTCTGCCACGACCACGCCGCGCCGCCACCACACAGGACATCGGCTGCCGAACCACCCACCGCCCGATTCCCCGGGTGATTCCGCCCTCTCCCGGAACCGGTCCCGGTCACCCGCTCACCCGATCCCCCGCCGCCCGCCGAACAATTCACCGCCGCCACACGGTGGGGTGAACGCCCTTTCGGGCCCGGCGGTTGCCTTCGGGGCTTCGCGGGTAGCCGTCCAGGACGGAACGCAAACCGACGCGCGAGGAGTGGCGATGACGGAGAACGAAAACCGGCCCGAAGCGGACCTCGCCCACAGCCGGCAGCTCATCAAAGAGGCGAAAGAAGCCGCCGCGGAGGCGCACCTGGCCGATCCCGCCGAAGGGGCCGCCGACGAGGCGCTCGCCACGGATCCGCCCTACCACCACGGCGAGCAGGGCTCCACGCCCTCCGGAACCTAGATTCCCGGCGGCATTTCCGCCGGTATTGCCGCTTCCGCCGCCGTCGCCGGGCGAAAGCCACGACCGTCCGGAACGGCGGCGGCCGGTCCTATCAGGACCACCCCGGGCCGCCGCCGTTCCGGGTAACGGGCAGGAAATTGCCGAAGGTCTCCTCGGGTGGATACACTCCACCGAAGAACGCCGACCATTGTGCAACTTGTCACACGTCACGTTCCCCCGGACGCACATCCAGCTGAGGAGCATTCCCGTGGCCCAGAAAGTCCTCGTCGAGATCCTGGACGACATCGACGGCACCACCGCCGCCCAGACCGTTCAGTTCGGCCTCGACGGCGTCACCTACGAAATCGACCTTTCGGACGAGAACGCCTCCGCCCTGCGCGACGAACTGGCCCGCTACATCGCGGCCGGCCGGCGCATCGGCGGCCGCAAGGTCCGCGTCGCCACCGGGCAGTCGACCACGACCAGCACGACCGACCGCGAGCGCAACCAGCAGATCCGCGCCTGGGCCAACGCGAACGGCTACGAGGTCTCCGAGCGGGGCCGGCTGTCCTCCGAGGTGATCGCCGCCTACGAGCAGGCCCAGGTCGAAGAGGCCGAGGCGCCCGCCGCCCCGCCGCGCAAGCGGGCTCCGCGCAAGAAGGTCGCCGCCGCCAAGAAGTAACGCGGTGGCCGGGAGATCACTGGGGAGAGATCACCGCAGCGGCGGTGGCCGGGGCTGAACACCCCGCCACCGCCGTCGGCTTTTGCGGCACCGGACGTGGGAGGCGTCACACGGCCGCGTTGTCATGAATTGTCAGCGCCATTCCGCACGGCGTTTCGCAAAACCTCACCCGCGCAGCGCGGGCCCGATCCAGCGGCGGACCAGAGCCCGCAGCTCGTCATCGGTGAGCGGCCGCGCCGACGGGTACTGCAGGAACGACAGGAACAACCGCATCAGGACCTCGGCGAGGCCCTGGAGCTCCTCGTCGGTGGCGATCCCGGCGCCCGCCCAGTCCACCGGCAGGTTGCGGAGGATCCGCGCGCCGTACGAAAAGGCCAGCGGCGAGATGACGCCGTCGGTGAAGAAGTCCGCTTCGCCCGCCTGCAGGAGCAGGCCCATGTGGGGTTCCCCGGGCAGCGTCCGCACGGCGAACACCACCGATTCCACCGCGGCTTCGGCGGGCGTGCCGAACGCGGCCAGGTGCCGCTCCATCCGCCCGGCGAACTCCTCGACCCCGGCCAGCGCCACCGCGCGCAGGATGTCCTTCAGGCCCGGGAAGTAGCGGTAGACGGTCTGCCGGGTGACGCCCGCCTCGGCGGCGACGTCGGAGAGGCTCGTCTTGGCCAGGCCCGCCCGGTCGAGGCACGCCGTCGCCGCTTCGACGATGCGGCGGCGTGCCTCGTCTTCGGTGCCGGGCGGGTTGCCCTGCCATCCGTGGTGCCCCATACCGCCCATCTTCCCCGAGCGGACCGCTCAGCCCGGGACAGGGGCGCGGTCGCGCCGGTACAGCGCGGCCAGCAGCAGGCCGGCCCCGGCGAAACAGGCGAGCGCGTACGGCCCGCTGCCGACCGGGGTGCCCTCCGCGGTGACGCCGTCCTGCGCGGCCAGGTAAGCCGGAAGGGCGCCGAGCCAGAACACCGCCATCCCGCCCAGGTAAAGGGCGGGGTAGTAGCGCGTGAAAGCCGTCAGGGGCTCGCCCGGTTCCCCGGAACGCAGGTGCGCCACGACGATCCAGGTGCCCGCCAGCCACAGCAGGCCCAGTTCGACACCGAGGATCCAGGCCCGCGCGGTGATGTCGTCGCCGGCGAAGCCCGACGGGATCCCGGCGATCGCCATGGCCAGTGGGGTCAGGACGCCGGCCAGCAGGACGCGCGGGGTCAGCCGCCGCGGCGGGCCGGCCGTCAGCCGGACGACGAGGTAGGTCATGGCACCCATCGAAACGGAAGCGAACAGCAGCATGCTGTTCACCGGCACCGACGCCAGCGCCGGATGGTTGACGATCGTGTTGCCCGGGTTCCACGCCCACCACTTCAGCTGCGGGCCGAGGTGGTCGAAGACTTCGTAGAACACCTGGCAGACGAAGGCCACGGCCACCGAACCCCGCAGCGCACCGCGCCGGAAGAGCCCGAGCGAGCGCACGACCTCGTAGGCGAGCTGGCTGATCACGGGGTAGAACGCGACGATGTAGAGCGGCAGCCGGTCCCCCATGAACTGCACGGTGAAGAGGTTGTGGGCGAAGATGAAGCCGTACAGCCGGTCGAGCCCGAACCACTCCGGGAAGTACAGCGGCGGCTCGGTGACGAAGAGGTAGACCAGCGAAGCCCACCACAGCGCCAGGTTCACCGGATCGCCTTCGCGGCGGCGGCGGAGTGCGTGCACCAGCGCGAACACCGCGCCGCCGACGATCAGCACCTCCAGCAGCGGCATCGTCCAGTGGGCGAGCGCCCACGGCGCCCGGACCGAGACCACCGGCGCGACGTCGTGGCAGTCGAACCCGAGACCGCGGGTGACGGCTTCGGCGTCCGGCCCGCACGCCGTGCTCATCGCGCGGTCGCCGTCGCCGTCGAGTAGTCCGTGGCCGGCGGCTCCGCCTGGGGGTCGAACCCGAACGGGACCCGGTGGCGGCCCAGGGCGGCGCGGACGCGGTAGCGCACCAAGCCCGCGAGCACACGGGGGTTGCGCAGCATCTGCCCCAGCGACTCGTCCAGGTTGAACACCTTGGCGAAGTGCTCGTCGACCACCGGGTCCTCGCGCGCGGCGCCGACGACGAGGCTGAACGCCGGGGCCGACGCGGCCGCGACCAGGCGCCGCCGCCACTCCGGCAGCTGTTCGGTGCCCACCGCGCACGCGTAGCCCTGGTCGCGGGCCATGGCCAGGGTCCACGGCACGCGCAGCAATCCGCGCTGCGCGGCGAAGAAGCGCGCGGAGAACTTCGCGTCGAGCCGGTCCGCACGGGACAGGTGCTCGCGCAGCAGCAGGGCCGAAGCCGACGCGGAACTGATGCCCTGGGCGTAGAAGGGGTTGAACGCGCAGATCGAGTCGCCGACGAAGACGAGCCGCCGGGGCGGGGTGCGGAGGCGGTCGTAGCGGCGCCACTTGTTGCCGGTCGACCGGGTGAGGTGGACCGGCGAGGCGGGCGCGCACCGGTCCATGGCCTCGGCGAACAACGGCGTCCGCACGCGGCGCGCCGTCTCGACGAACGCGTCGGTGGTGCTGGGCATCTCCAGGCCCCACGACCCCATGCAGGCGATGACGCGGTTGCCCTCGATCGGGAAGAAGTTGACCAGGAACTCGTGCTCGGCGGGGTGCTCGCCCTTGTCCGGCGTCGGCATGATCACCAGGTGCCGCCACCACCAGGACGCGGGGCGTTCGGCAGGCAGGTCGTACCAGCGCGAGGTGTAGGTGACCTTGGCGTCCAGCGTCCGCACTTCCGGTTCGGGCCAGCCGGCCGCGGCCAGCCAGCCGGCGACCGGGGACCCGCGGCCCATGGCGTCGACGACGAAGTCGGCGTCGACGTGCTCCTCGCCGTCGAAGTCGACTCCGGTGATTTCCCCGTCCGCCGTGGTCAGGCCGCGCACGGAGACGCCTTCGCGGACCACGACGTTGGCCAGTTCCCGCACCTTGTCCCGCAGCACGCGCTCGATGAGGATCCGCGAGCCGTAGACCATCGTCATGGCGCTGCGCTTGCGCGCGGACCAGCCCGGTCCGTCGAGGTAGGCGGCGTCCATGGAGGGCATCAGCAGCAGCCCGCCCGCCGCGATGAGGTCGTCTTCGAACCCCGGGAACAGCGCGCCGATCGCGCGCCGTCCCGAGTTGAGCAGGAAGTGCGGGTGCTTGCTCTGCGGGACGCCGCGGCGGTGCTCGGCGCCGTCGGGCAGTTCGTCGCGTTCCAGCACCAGCACGCGGTCGAAGTGCGGGGCGAGCGCTCCGGCCGTGCACAGGCCGGCGGCGCTGCCACCGAGGACGACGGCGGTCTTGCCGAGCCGCATGCGGATCAACTCCCGTCAATCATACAAAGAGACACTGAATGTATGAATGACCGGTAGCGGGTGTCAAGCCCCCGGCTCGACCTCCACAGTGGACACTGCGGCGCGAGGCGGCCGGGGCTCGGCGACCGCGCGTAACGACCCCGGCGCCGATCACGACCCTTGATTGCCGGGGTGCTTCCGCCGGAGGCCCGGCACGCAGTTCGCCGTGGCTCCTCCCGGGGGCGGCGGGGGTGGAGGCACGACCATGCGAAGCCGCAACACCGCTGATTCGTTGCAAGTCCATGCCGTGGCCGGATCCTTCGTCGTGCTGTTCGGGATCGACCTGCCGAAGCGGTGCACGAAGAACCTCCTCGGGTTCGCCATCGAACGCACCGATCGCGCCAAGGACGAGCGCTACTGGCTGCGCGGCATGAAGGTGTTCGAGGAAACGTCTCGCGGGATCCCGCCGGGCACCTCGGTCAGCCTGCGCGAGCACCCGCTGCAGTCCTTCCAGTGGGCGACTACACCGTCGAGCCGGACCACGACTACACCTACCGCGTCGTCGCGCTCCACGGGAAACCCAAGAACCTGGTGGTACGCCGCGAGGTGACGGTGACCGTCCACACCGAACCCGTCGACACCGGCACCCACGCCGTCCACTTCAACCGCGGGGTCGCCGGCAGCCAGGCCTACGAACACCGGTTCGGGCGCCCGCCGCGCGACGGCGACCGCACCGATCCCGCCTACGACTGGCTGTCCCGCGGCCTCGAGGAGGCGCTGCTGGCCTTCATCGGTTCGGCCGGCGGGCCCGGGTACGCGCTGCGCGGCTCGGTCTATGAGTTCTCCTACCCGCCCGTCCTCGACGCCCTGAAGGCCGCCGCCGACCGCGGGGTGGACGTCAAGATCG
Source organism: Amycolatopsis sp. NPDC004747 (assembly GCF_053601335.1). Classification (NCBI taxonomy): domain Bacteria; kingdom Bacillati; phylum Actinomycetota; class Actinomycetes; order Pseudonocardiales; family Pseudonocardiaceae; genus Amycolatopsis; species Amycolatopsis sp. NPDC004747. Next base: position 42,104 of record NZ_JBSGBQ010000014.1, read on the forward strand.
TCTACGACCGCCGCGGCCGGGCCAGTACCGACCCCAAGCGCGCCCGGGTCTGGCAGCAGACGGAACCGGCCGTCGCCGCCTCCGGGCTGGAAGCCTGCATGATCCCCCGGGCGACCGACAACGCCATCTCGCACAACAAGTTCCTCGTCCTGCTGCACGACGGCGCACCGCAGGCCGTCTGGACCGGGTCGACCAACGTCACCTGGGGCGGCCTGTTCGGCCAGTCCAACGTCGGGCACCTCGTCCGCGACCCCGCGGTCGCCGCCCGGTACCTCGACTACTGGACCCGCCTGTCCGCCGACCCGGGCTACGCCGAAATCCGGCCCGCCAACACCAGCGCCACCCCCACGCCGGTCTCGCCGCCCGCCGGGATCTCCCCCGTGGTCAGCCCGAGGACCACCCTCGACCTGATCGACTGGTACGCCGGCGTCGCCGGGCGTGCCACGAAGTCGTTCTTCATGACCGCGGCGTTCGGCGTGCACGACAAGATCGCCGAGGCCATCGCCGCCGAGTCCGACGTGCTGCGCTACCTCGTCCTCGAAGAACCGCCGGACAGCGGTGACGTCGAGTTCACCCGCGACAACGACGTGAAGGTCGCCGTCGGGTCGCTGCTGAGCACCGACATCCTCGACCGCTGGACCAAGGAACAGCTGACCGGCCTGAACTTCCACGTCCGCTACACCCACACGAAGTTCATGCTCGTCGACCCGCTCGGCGACGACCCCCTGGTGATCACCGGTTCGGGCAACTTCAGCGACGCCTCGGTGCACGAGAACGACGAGAACATGCTGATCATCCGCGGCGACACCCGCGTCGCCGACTGCTACCTCGGCGAGTTCATGCGCCTCTTCACGCACTTCTACTTCCGCTACCTCCGCCAGAAGCTCCGCAACGACCCGCGAGACGTCGCCTACCTCGCCCCCGACGACAGCTGGGTCCCCCGCTACTACGACCGCACCACCCCCAGCTACCGGCAACGGCTGCTGTTCCGCTGACCGGAGGAGAGAACCCATGCCACTGGCCGACTACGGCGTCCTCATCGGCACGCTGATCTCGTTCACCCGCGAAGACCCGAACGACTTCGGGTCCTGGTACCACGGCAAGCTGACCGTCCAAGCGCCGCTGGGCCGGTACGAATGCGCGGTCGACGTGTCCACCCCCAGCGGCGTTCCGGTGCAGTACCGCGAAGTCCGCAACCTCGACACCGCGCTGTTCGCCACCGTCTCCGGCCTCGGGCTCGGCTGGCACCGCCTGAACCGCGACGCCACCTCCGGCGCGCTGGACTACCTGCGCTCGCCGCTGCTGCGCGGCCGGGGCTGCCTCACGCTGGTCGCCAGTCCGCTGGCCACCGCGGTCAACGCGATCCTGCGCTCCCCCCGGTTCGGCTGGGTGGAGAGCACCGCGGACAACGCGCTGAACCTGCTCGAACAACGCCTGTCCGGCTGCCGCCGGGTCTACGTGTTCGGTGCGCCCTACAGCCACGGCCTCGGCGTCCACGACATCCACTACAACCAGGGCGACCCGCCCGGTCGGTTCCAGCACCTCGACGGCACCTGGCAGGACGGCGCCACGATCATCGAATCGCCGAACGGCGAGCTCACCGCGTTCCTGACCAAGTTCAAGCCCCAGGTCCTCGAGACCGACGACAACGGCTTGCCGAGGTGACCGCCGCGCCCGCGGAAGCGCTTCCGCGGCGCGGGCACCAAAAAACCCGCCTGACTCGGTCAGACGGGCTTGGTTACTGCTGGTACCCCCGATGGGATTCGAACCCACGCTACCGGCGTGAGAGGCCGGCGTCCTAGGCCGCTAGACGACGGGGGCTTAGGATCTTCCCTGGTTTCCCAGAGGCTTTTCTGTTTTTCTTGCTGGAGAGAACCTACCAGAAGCGATTTCCCGCTTCGCAGGGGGGTCACTCTCCGCAGCTGGGGTACCAGGACTCGAACCTAGACTAACTGGACCAGAACCAGTCGTGCTGCCAATTACACCATACCCCAGTGAGGTACCGCTCCGGCTGGCCGGTTCAGCACCGCACGAGGAGAAATACTAGAGCACGCCGTTCCGGACCGTGAACGCGGGGGTGCCACTGCTGCGCTGGGCCGGGACGCCGATCGTCGCGTACTCCGAAACCAGCAGCTCAGGCAGCTCGGCGAGGCCCGCCACCGTGTGGACGCCGTCCGGGGCGCGCTCGCCGATGCGGTCGCGGTCGAGCCAGACCGCGCCCAGCCCCGCGTCGCGGGCGCCGATCGCGTCGGTGTCCAGCTTGTCCCCCACGTGGACCGCCTGGGCCGGCGCGCAGCCCAGGCCGAGGCACACCGTGTGGAACATCACCGGGTCGGGCTTGGCCACGCCGAGCTCGCCGGCGATGGCGACGTGGTCGAAAAACGGCGACAGCCCCAGGTCCGCGATCTTCTTCCGCTGGTGGACGCCCGAGGCGTTCGTCACCGCCGCCAGCATCAGGCCGGCCGCGCGCAGCCACTCCAGGCAGTCGAGGACGTCGTCGAACAGCTGCCAGGAGTGGTCGAGCAGTTCTCTTCGGCGACGCTCGAAGGAGCTCACCTGCTCGGCGTCGGCGCAGATGCCGATTTCGGCGAGGAAGCAGTCGGTGCGGCGCTGGTGCATCGTCGCGTAGTCCAGCTCGCCCGCCACGACGAGGGCGACGTGCTCTTCGGTGATGACGTCCCACAGCGGCCACAGGTCACCCCGGCCGGTGAGGATGTGGAGGCTCCGGCGGATCGCGGCCGTGCAGTCGATGAGGGTGTCGTCGATGTCCAGGCACACCAGCCGGAGCTCGGGCGGAGCCCAGGGCTCGGGCGCCGCCGCGGCGGGCGGGGCGGTTCGCGAAGGGGTCCGGGGTGCCAGGGCGAAATCCACCCAGTGAGGCTAGGGCAACCGCCGCGTTCGCGACGCTGCCAAAGAGGTGATTGCCGCTCCCCTGTTCCGGCGCACCGGCTCTACTCCCAGTTGGCGTACCGTCCCCAATCGGTTACCGGCCACGCGTGCCGCGGATGTCTTCTCCCCCGCTGCGGAAATCGATTCCTCAGCGAAACCCGTTGCCCTGCTTGGGAATCCGCTCTGTCCAAACGGGCATCTCCGCATCCCGCCGCCGGCGCCGCGCGAAGCCGGAACACCGTCACCTGACTGTCGCGTTTGGACGGTTTTCGGCAACCACCGCGCGCCGACGCGACCGTCGCCCGATCAGCGTATCTCCGGTCACACCCCTTGACGCCGGTGCCGGGCGGGTGCATCCTCAAGTTATTCAACAAGCGATGAATAAGGGAGATGGTCGAGATGACCGAGCGCACGACCTGCGTCGTCATCGGTGGCGGGCCGGCCGGGATGGTCACGGGGTTGCTGCTGGCCCGGGCCGGCGTCGAGGTGACGGTGCTGGAGAAGCACGCCGATTTCCTGCGGGACTTCCGCGGGGACACGGTCCACCCGTCGACGCTGACGCTGCTCGACGAACTGGGTCTCGGCGAGAAGTTCCACGCGCTGCCGCACAGCGAACTGCGCTCGGCCGGGTTCCCGCAGGAGAACGGCGACCTGATGAAGCTCGCCGACTTCGCCCGGCTGAAGGTGGCGCACCCGTATATCGCGATGGTCCCGCAGTGGGACTTCCTCGACCTGCTCGCCGAAAGCGCGCGCAAGGAGCCGACGTTCGTCCAGCGGATGGAGACCGAGTGCACCGGCTTGGTCCGCGAGCACGGCCGGGTCGCCGGCATCACCTACCGCACGAGCGCCGGTGAGACCGGCGAAATCCGCGCCGACCTGGTGATCGCCGCCGACGGCCGCTGGTCGTTGGCCCGCCGCGAGGCCGGCCTGGTGCCGCGGGAGTACGACTGCCCGTTCGACGTCTGGTGGTTCCGGCTCTCGCGCGGCGAAGCCGAGGAAGGCGGCATGCTGCTGCCGAAGATGCGCGACCGCCGGTTCGCGGTGCCGCTTCCCCGGCCGGACTTCTACCAGGTCGCCTACCTGGCGCCGAAGGGCGAGGACCTGCGCGCCAAGGGCATCGAGGCGTTCCGCGAGAACGTGACGCGGATCTGCCCCGAGTTCACCGACCGGGTGCACGAGCTGGCGACGATGGACGACGTCAAGTTCCTCGACGTGCGGCTCAACCTGCTGCGCCGGTGGCACGTCGACGGGCTGCTGTGCATCGGCGACGCGGCGCACGCGATGTCGCCGATCGGCGGCGTGGGCATCAACCTGGCGGTGCAGGACGCGGTCGCGGCGGCCACGCTGCTGGCCGAGCCGCTGCGCCGGGGCCGTCCGACGGAGGCCGAGCTGGCGAAGGTGCGCATCCGGCGGCTCGCGCCGACGCTGCTCGTGCAGGGGCTGCAGCGCCTGATGCACCGGACCGTGGTGCGCGGGGTGATGAACGGCAGGCGCAACGGCCCGCCGGAGCCGATGGTCAAGCTGTTCGCGCGGTTCCCGCGGCTTTCGTACTTCCCGGCCCGGCTCCTCGGCCTCGGGCTGCGACCGGAGCACGCTCCGGCGTTCGCCCGGCGGCCGATGGAGCCGGTGAGCCGGGGTTAGACGTCCTCGACCGGGTTGGTCAGGGTGCCGATGCCTTCGATGGTGATCGAGACGCTCTGGCCGCCCTCGATCGGGCCGACGCCCTCGGGGGTGCCGGTGAGGATGATGTCGCCGGGCAGGAGCGTCATGATGCCGGAGACGAACTCGACCAGCTCGGGGATCTTGTGGACGAGGTCGGAAGTACGGCCGTCCTGCTTGAGCTCGCCGTCGACCTCGGCCCGCAGCGACAGGTCGGAGGCGTCGATCGAGGTCTCGATCCACGGGCCGATCGGGCAGAAGGTGTCGAAGCCCTTGGCGCGGCCCCACTGGCCGTCGGCCTTCTGGAGGTCGCGGGCGCTGACGTCGTTGGCGATCGTGTAGCCGAGGATGGCGCTCGCGGCGCGGGCGGCCGGCACGTTCTTCACCGGCTGCCCGATGACGATGGCCAGCTCGCCCTCGAAGTCGACGCGGCCGATGCCCGACGGGCGTCGGATGGCCGCGTGGGGCCCGATAACCGTGGTCGACGGCTTGAGGAACAGCATCGGGTCGGCCGGCACCTCGTTGCCGAACTCGGCCGCGTGCTTGGCGTAGTTGCGGCCGACGGCGATCACCTTCGACGGCAGGATCGGCGCGAGCAGCCGGACGTCGGCCAGCGGCCACCGCTTGCCGGTGAAGTTCGGCTGGCCGAAGGGGTGTTCGGCGATTTCGAGGACCTGGGCGTCGTCGCCGTCGCCTTCGATCGAGGCGAACGCGACACCACCGGGATGAGCAATTCGGGCTAGGCGCACGCAGCCAGTCTACGTGCGCCCGGCCCGCGCCCTCAGGCCACGGTGGTGCTCTTGTGCACCAGCGCGTCGCACAGGGCCAGCCAGCTGGCCTCGACGATGTTGCCGTGCACGCCGACGGTGGTCCACTCGCGTTCGCCGTCGGTGCTCTCGACCAGCACGCGCGTCACCGCGTCGGTGCCGGGGTGGCCCTGGAGGATGCGCACCTTGTAGTCGGCCAGCTCCACACTGTCCAACCAGGACAGGTGCGGGGACAGCGCCTTCCGCAGGGCGGCGTCGAGGGCGTGCACCGGCCCGATGCCCTCGGCGGTGGCGATGACGCGCTCGCCGCCGACGTGCACCTTGACCGTCGCCTCGGCCACGACTTCGCCGTCCGCGCGGTGGTCGAGCACCACGCGGTAGGACTCGAGCTCGAACGGCGCTTCGACGGGGACGTCGGCTTCCTGCCGCAGCAGGAGTTCCAGGGAGGCGTCGGCGGCCTCGAAGGACCAGCCTTCGGCCTCGAGGCGCTTGACCTTCGCGATGGCGCTCGTCAGCGCTTCGGGCCGGCCGGCAAGGTCGACCCCGAGCTCACGTCCCTTGAGCTCGAGGCTGGCCCTGCCGGCCATCTCGGTGACCAGTACCCGCATGTCGTTGCCGACGGAAGACGGATCGATGTGGTTGTACAGCAACGGATCCACCTTGATCGCGCTCGCGTGCAGTCCCGCCTTGTGGGCGAAGGCCGACGCCCCTACGTAGGCCTGGTGGGTGTAGGGGGCGAGGTTGGCGATTTCGGCAAGGGCATGGGAGACCCGGGTGAGCTCGGCGGCGCCTCCGGTCGGGAGGACGTCGAGGCCGAGCTTGGTCACCAGGTTTCCCGTCACGGCGAAGAGGTCGGCGTTGCCGGCCCGCTCCCCGTAACCGTTGGCGGTGCACTGGACGTGCGTCACGCCGGCCTGCACCGCGGCGACGGAGTTCGCCACGGCGCAGGAAGTGTCGTCCTGACAGTGGATGCCGAGCCGGAACCCGGTCTTTTCCTTGATGTCCCGCACGGTCTCGGCGAGCCCGAGCGGAAGCTGCCCGCCGTTGGTGTCACAGAGCACGAGCACATCGGCCCCCGCGTGGGCGGCGGCGTCGAGGACCCGGAGCGAGGTCTCGGGGGAATGCGCGTAGCCGTCGAAGAAGTGTTCGGCGTCGAGGAAGACCCGGCGGCCCTCGCCGGTGAGGAACTCGACGGTGTCCTTGACCATGGCGCAGGCCTCGTCGACGTCGACGCGGAGGGCGCGTTCGATGTGCCTGAGGTCGGACTTGGCGACGAGCGTGACAACCGGCGCTTCGCTGTCGAGCAGGGCCCGCACCTGCGGATCGGCGTCGGCGGTGGTGCCGGCCTTCCGCGTCGCGCCGAACGCGACGAGAGCGGCGTGACGGAGCTTCAGCTCGCCTTTCGCGGCGCGGGCGAAGAATTCGGTGTCCTTGGGGAGCGCCCCGGGCCAGCCACCCTCGATGAACCCGACCCCGAGCTCGTCCAGCAGCCGCGCGACGGCGAGCTTGTCCTGGACGGAGTAGGAGATGCCCTCTCGCTGCGCACCGTCGCGCAGGGTGGTGTCGTAGAGGTGGAAGGCATCGCCGAGCGGGGTATCGGCGGGCTCCTTGCGGGTCACGGTCTTCTCCTAGCTTTACTGGCGTTCCTGGCGTTTCAAGGCAACAAAAAAACCTCCCGCATGGGTGCGAGAGGTTGCGCGCCGGGGGCTCTTGTGGAGCTATCGTCCGGCGCGCTCGTCGATAATGATCGCGAAGCTGGTCACGCTCGCATCATGCCACAGCGCCACCGGACTCGTCCAGAACCTGGGCCAAGCTCCCACAATCCGGGAACCCCGCTTTCTCCGGCCGACCAGGGACCGCACCGCTGAAAGCGGTCGAATCAGCCCGCCCCACCCCACAGAACAGGCCCCACCCATCCCTGGGGGCTGACCCCGGTCCAGTCTATCGGCCCCCACCGACGGAACCGGCCGAAAAGCCGCCCGGACGCGGACTTCTCCACACCCCGGCAGTGTTGTGGACAAGCCCGCGGCGGCCTTGCGGACGAGCCGGCCTGCGGGCCCGAAAAGGCCGCATCACCAGGGCACGGAGCTCCTCAAGCGGAAGCCGACCGGGCAGGCATGAAACCCAGCTTCCTCGAACCCCACCGACCGGCAAGCACAACCCCAAGACCGCAAAGCTCGCGCAAACCGCAAGCGCAGCCGATCGCCAGGCCCAGAACCCGCCCAGAACCCCAGGAGACGGACTCTCCTACCGAAACAACCGGCAGGCAACCCAAGACCCCAAGACCGCAAAGCCGAAACCGAGACCCCACCCAGCCAGAGCGCACGAAAAAGCCCCGCACCCGAACAGGCGCGGGGCTCCTCCGAAAAGATCACCCAGCCGTCCGCACATTCGACGAAACCAACGCGGCCAACCGGTCCCCGATCGCCTGAGTGGCCCCGGGCGAAGACTGGTCCCGCGTGGCCAGGTCGAACGCCACCGAGGCCTCGATCCGCCGCGCCGCTTCCTTCTGTCCCAGGTGATCCAGCAGCAGCGCCACCGAAAGCACCGCCGCCGTCGGGTCCGCCAGGCCCTGGCCCGCGATGTCCGGCGCCGAACCGTGGACCGGCTCGAACATGCTCGGGTTCCGGCGCGTGATGTCGAGGTTGCCGCTCGCCGCGAGGCCGATGCCGCCGGTCACCGCCGCCGCCAGGTCCGTGATGATGTCGCCGAACAGGTTGTCCGTCACGATCACGTCGAACCGGGACGGGTCGGTCACCAGGTGGATCGTCGCCGCGTCCACGTGGGAGTAGGCGACCGTCACCTCCGGGTGCTCCAGCGAAACCTCTTCTACGATCCGCGACCACAGCGAACCCGCGTACTCGAGCACGTTGGTCTTGTGCACCAGCGTCAGGTGCTTGCGCGGGCGGGCCTCGGCGCGGTTGAACGCGTCCGCGACCACGCGCCGGATGCCGAACGCCGTGTTGACGCTGACCTCCGTCGCGATCTCGTGCTCGGTGTCCTTGCGCAGCAGACCGCCGGTCCCCGCGTACGGGCCTTCGGTGCCTTCGCGCACGACGACCATGTCGACGTCGCCCGCGTCGGCCAGCGGTCCCCGGACACCCGGGTAGAGCCGCGCCGGGCGCAGGTTGACGTGGTGGTCCATCTCGAACCGCAGGCGCAGCAGCAGGCCGCGCTCGAGGATGCCGCTCGGCACCGTCGGGTCGCCGACCGCGCCCAGCAGGATCGCGTCGTGCTGGCGGAGCTCACCGAGGACCGACTCCGGGAGGAGCTCGCCGGTCGAGTGCCATCGCGCGGCGCCGAGGTCGTAGTTCGTGATCTCCGCCGTCGGTACTACCTCGCCGAGCACCTTCAGCGCCTCGGAGACCACCTCGGGCCCGATCCCGTCTCCTGGGATCACCGCGAGCCGCATCCACACACCTCCGTCGACCGGACCACCGGCCGCACCGATGGCCCACCGCAACAAAACGCCAGCAGCCGGAAGGTTACCGGCCGTAGACAAACCGCCGTAGCCGCACCACCCTTATGCCGCATCCTCCCACGGGGTGAGACACCCAATCGGGTGAACGGCAGTGGGGCGCCCCCGGCGGAAATCCCCCGGAGGCGCCCCTGGTCCTGCACAAATCGATCTTGCCGGGGACTAGCCGCGACCAGCCCCGATCGGCTGACGCTCGTTCCCCGGCCGGGCGCCCTGCGCGGTGTCCACCTTCACCACGTTCGCCCGGTTGCCCGCGGCGTTGTGGTGCTCGATGGCCAGCAGCCCGAGGGCGTTGTCCGCAGCGGCCGCGGCCGCGTTCCGGGTCACGACCAGCGCCGTGCCCGGCTTCGCGACGTAGCCCAGCGCGGCGTCGCCGCCGCCCTGCACCGCGTAGCCCGGCGCGAGCGCGTCGAACGAAAGCGGCGTGCCGACGTAGTCGATCAGGCCGTTCGTCGTGCCCGGCGCGACGTAGAACCCGCTGACGCCCACCGTGTAGGAGATCCGGTGGCTGTCCGCGTTCGCGTCGATGCCCAGCGCCGCCAGCGAAACCGGCAGCGTGATCACGTTCGTGTCGAACACGTTCGTGTCGACGTCGCCGAGCTGGCCGTTGACCGCCTGGACGTCGACGGTCGGGAAGCCCGGCTTCAGCGCGACCGTGTTGGCCAGGAGCACGTCGGTCGACGTCGCCTTGGTCACGTAGGTCTCGAAGTCCGGCTGCCCGTCCCCGGTCGTGTCGATGTCGACGAACGGCGAGGTGTTGCTGCCGATGTTCGCCCAGTCACCCCAGGTGGACAGGCCGAACGCGAGGATCGCGTTCTCCGGCTCGCCCTGCGCCTTCGCCAGCGGAGCGGTCGAGGCCGCGCCGATGTAGCGGAGGTCGCCGCCCTTGGCCGTCTTGTTCAGCGTGCAGTCGGTGACCACGTCCGCGTCGCACTCGGGCAGCTGCGGGGATTCCGCCTGCAGCTCGAGCACGCTGATCAGCGAGCGGTACCGCTGCGCGCCGGCACCCTGGTCGACGCCCTTGCCGGTCAGGTTCAGCACGGCCTGCGTGGCATCCGGCCCGAACTTCACCGACGGCGGCGTCGAAATCGTCGACACCGGCTTCGGCGCGGAGTAGACCGACACCCGCAGCGGCACCTTGGCCCCGCTCACCGGCGTGAACGCGACGCGCCCGGAGGCGTCCGCGACGAACTGGCGGGCCAGGCCGGCCTGGGTGGCCGCCATGGTCGGGTCCATCACCTTGCGCAGCGCCTTCGGGTCGGTGATCTTCAGCGTCACCTTCACCTTGGCCGTGCCGCGCGGGGTCAGCTTCACCGACTGCTTGTCCACTGTGTACTCGACGCCCGGCAGCGCGTTGACCGCCTGGTAGGCGACGGAGTACTCGGCCGGCGTGACGCCCTTGTTGACGAGCTTGATCGTCTTCGACAGCGTCACCGGCCCCGAGGCCTCGACCGTGCCGAAGCTGACGCTCACCGCGCCCGGGTCGTCGACGACGTAGGCGAGCACCTGGTTGTCCAGCGCGGCCTTCGCGTCGATCCGGCCGCTGCCGACGCGCTGCGGCGCGTAGGTGTGGCCCGCGCCGTCGGAGACGTCGTGGCCGGCGGTGTCGATGACCGACGCCTTGACCTCCTCGACCGACCAGTCGGGGTGCGACTGGCGGACCAGCGCGGTGATGCCCGCGGTGTGCGGCGCGGCCATCGACGTGCCGGAGAGCACGGTCCGGCCGTTGCCGCTGCCGCGGAACGCCGAGGTGATCGTGTCACCGGGGGCGGCGACGTCCGGCTTGACGGCCGGGCCGCGGGTGCCGCGCGAGGTGAACGAGCTCGGGGTGTCCACGATCGTCTTGTCGTAGGTCTGGATCGAAGCGCGGCCGGTCCCGAAGAGCCGGACCTGCAGCGTGCCCGCGGTCAGCGCGGCGCGCAGCGTCTTGGTGGCGGACCCGGTGAACTGGAACGCCGGGATCGCCGCGTTGCCCGCGATGCCCGCGCTGAAGTGCTCCAAAGTGGACGAGAGGAGCGCGCCCTTCGCCCCGGCGGTCTGCGCGTTGTTGGCACGGGCGGCCGAGCCGCAGGCGCGGGTCGAGTCGTTGTCGTCCCACTCCAGGAAGACGAACTTGCCGGCCGCCTTCGCCTTGTCCTCGGCGGAGTACGGCCCGCAGCCCGCCGCGTTCGCCGCCGACAGGGCGACGACCGGCGCGGTCAGGTCGAGGGTGTCGTAGCCGGTGTAGTTCTGGCTGTACTGGCCGGTCTTCTGGCCCGCGGCGGTCGCCGGGGCCTTGACCTCGGCGGCGTCGCGCAGGATGCCCGCGTCGCGCGTGCTGGCGACGGTGAGCGCCTCGGGGGTGTTGCCCGGGGAGCCGGCGATGTCGTTGATGTCGCCGCCGTTGCCCGCGGAGATCACCGGGAGGACGTTGTTCGCGGCGAGCTTGCGCACGAACAGCGAGTCCGGGTCGTCCGGGGCGCCGAAGTCGGAGCCGAGGGAGAGGTTGACGATGTCGAGGTGGTCGGTGAAGTCGCCGTCGCCGTCCGGGTCGAGCGCCCAGTCCAGGGCCTGCGAGGTGACGTTCGTCGAGCCGGTGCAGCCGAACACCTTGATCGCGTAGAGCAGCGACTTCGGCGCGGTGCCCGGGCCGATCTGCATCGCGTCGACCTTCTTGGCGTCCAGCTTCTTGTAGTCGCCCTTGAAGGTCTTGCCGTCCGCGGTGACGCCGAAGCCGCCGATGGTGCCGGCGACGTGCGTGCCGTGCTCACCGCAGGCGAGCGGGTTCGGGTCCGGCTTCGGGGTGGTCTTGCCAGCCGTGGCGGCGTCGTAGTCGTCGCCGACGAGGTCGGTGCCGCCGACGACCTTGGCGCTCGGGAAGAGCGGGGTCGGCTTGGTGGAGTCGACGCTCTTGTAGGCGGCCTGCGTGCCGGGGCCGCCGAAGTCGGCGTGGGTGTAGTCGATGCCGTCGTCGATGACGCCGACGCGGACGTTGTCCCCGAACTTCCCGGTCTGCTGCCAGGCGGCGAGGGTGTTGGTCAACTGCTCGGCGCTGGCGTTGGTGCGGGTCTTCGGCACGACCGTGCGCACCGCGACGACGTCGGCCCGCTTCGCGACGTCGCGCAGCTTCGCGGCGTCGGCGGTGACGACCACACCGGGAACGGCGTTGGCGGTCTGGGTGACGACCTGCGGCTTGGCGTCGGCCGCGCGCAGCTGGCCGAGCACCGAGTCCACCGCGGCGGCGGTGTCGGCCTTGGCGGCCTTGGCGGCCCGCTTGGCCTGCTCCTTGCCCTGCGGCTCGGCGGCGGTGAACGCGTCGACGGCCGGCTTCTTCGCCAGCTCGACGAACGCGGTGACCCGGCCCTGCGCGGCCCCCAGACGCGGCGACAGCTTCCCCTGCAGCTTCGCGTCGTCGATCTTGGCGGGTGCGACGCCGTCGGCGAGCGGCGCATCGGCTGCGCTCGCCGGCGGTGCCCCGAGCGCGGCCGCCAGAACGACGGCGAAGGCCGCCGTCGTGGCGCGCGCGGGGAGGCGGGATCTGCTCATGAGTCGGCCCCTTACTCGAGGTCTGGACCCGAACCTGCCTGCCGCTCCTGGCACCCCCGACGGTGAAGCGCGGCACAGCGCCGTGCCCTCGACGGCGCGTGGTTCGACCTCGCGCAGAGAACCTAATGCCCCAAAACACCTACTTACGTAGGCAAAGGACTCCGTTACGTGAATGTGATTGCGCACGAAGGCCCCCTGCCGGGTGACAGGGGGCCTTCGAAAGTGTTACGTCAGTTGAAGTCCACCGCACGGATCGTGTGCGCCCCGACCGAAGCCCCGATCGGCTCCAGCAGGTGCGCGTCGATGTGGCGGTCGACGCGCAGCAGCATCACCGCGTCCGAGCCGTCCGTCGTCTGGCTGATCTGCGCGGCCTCGATGTTGATGCCCGCCTCGCCCAGCAGCGTCCCGACCCGGCCCATCACGCCCGGGCGGTCCGGGTACTCGACGAGCAGCACGGTGCCCTCGGCCCGCAGGTCGAAGCCGCGGCCGTTGACCTCGACCAGCTTCTCGACCTCGTCCAGGCCGGTGACCGAACCGGACACGGTCAGCACCGAGCCGTCGGCGTGCACCGCGCGGACGGTGACCAGGCTGCGGAACTTGGGGCTCTCCGGCTCGGTCTCCAGCTCGACCTGCACGCCCAGCTTCTCCGCCAGCTGCGGGGCGTTGACGAAGGTGACCTGGTCCTCGACCACACCGGTGAACACCCCGCGCAGCGCCGCCAGCTGCAGCACGCCGGTGTCCTCGTTCGAGATCTCGCCCTTGACCTGCACGGTCACCGTCGTCGGCGACGTCGGGTTGAGCGCGGTCAGCAGCTGGCCGAGCTTCTGGACCAGCGAAAGGTACGGGCGGACGTGCTCGCCGACCGCGCCGCCGCCGGTGACGTTCACCGCGTCCGGCACGAAGTCGCCGCGCAGGGCCAGCAGCACCGACTTCGCGACGTCGGTGCCCGCGCGGTCCTGGGCCTCGGCCGTCGAAGCGCCCAGGTGCGGCGTCACGACGACGTTCTCCAGCTCGAACAGCGGGCTCGAGGTGGTCGGCTCCGACTCGAACACGTCGATGCCGGCGCCGCCGACGTGGCCCGAGCGCAGCGCGTCGGCCAGGTCCTGCTCGACGATCAGCCCGCCGCGCGCGGCGTTCACGATGATGACGCCCGGCTTGGTCTTCTTCAGCGCCTCGGCGTCGATGAGGCCCTTGGTCTCCGGCGTCTTCGGCAGGTGGATGGAGATGGCGTCGGCGCGGGTCAGCAGCTCGTCGAGGGTGACGAGCTCGATGCCCAGCTGCGCGGCGCGGGCGGCGGAGACGTAGGGGTCGTAGGCGATGAGCTTCGTGTCGAACGCGGCGAGGCGCTGGGCGAACAGCTGGCCGATCTTGCCGAGGCCGACCACACCGACGGTCTTGCCCTGCAGCTCGACGCCGGAGAACGAGCTGCGCTTCCACTCGCCGCCGCGGAGGCTCTGGTCGGCGGCCGGGACGCGGCGCGCGACCGACAGCAGCAGGGCGACGGCGTGCTCGGCGGCGGAGACGATGTTCGACGTCGGCGCGTTGACGACCAGGACACCGCGCTCGGTCGCGGCGGGCACCTCGACGTTGTCGAGGCCGACGCCGGCGCGGGCGACGACCTTGAGCTGCGTGGTGGCCGCGAAGACCTCGGCGTTCACCTGGGTGGCGGAGCGGACCAGGAGCGCGTCGGCGCTCTTCACCGCCTCGAGCAGCGCGGACCGGTCCGTGCCGTCGACGTGCCGGACCTCCACCTCGTCACCGAAGACACTCAGCACGGAGGGGGCGAGCTTCTCCGCGATGAGGACGACGGGCTTATTGGGCTTGCTCACGATGCGGCTCCCACTATCTGGTCATTTCCAGGACGCTCTGTGTCGACAAACGGTCAAAGCACGTCGTTGTGCCCCGGTCGAGCCGGAGTTTAACGCGCGGTGGCGCCCCTTGGCGTCCCCCGACGTTAACTCGCCCGTAATCCCTCGAAAACAAGAGCCAGCAGCCGTTGCATGCCCCCTTCGCCGGGCAGGTGGCCACCCGCCCAGGATGCCGCGTGCAGCAACAGAAGCAGCTCCTCCGCGGTGACGTCCGCGCGGAGTTCGCCGGCCCGCTTCGCACGTTCCACCAGCTGGGAACCGACCTCCCGCATTCCGTGGCACGACTCGTACAAACGGGATGATTCGTCGTTCAGCGCGTCGGCAGTCAGCTCGACCAGGCCGCGGAAGGTGCCGGTGGCGTCCCCGAGCCCGGCGAGCCACGAGTGCAGGGCGTTCAGCGGTTCGGGATGGGTGAGCAGTTCACAGGCCCGCTCGGCCTGGGCGTCGAACCGGGCGCGCAGCAGCGTCTCGAGCAGCGCCTCCCGCGTCGGGAAGTGCCGGTAGAGGGTGCCGATGCCGACCCCGGCGCGGCGCGCGATGTCTTCCAGGGACGCCTCCACGCCATGCTCGGCGAAGGCGCGTTGCGCCTCCTCGAGGAGGCGCTCGTAGTTGCGGCGGGCATCCGCGCGCATCGGTTTGACGTCGGTCATCGCACTCCCGACTTTACCGGGTAGCCAATCGGAGGCAGCCTCCGTATATTAAGCGGAGGCAGCCTCAGCTTACTGGAGGGAACTCGAGGATGACCCTGATCGAAGACACCCGCGCCCGGCTCGGCGCCGTCGGCGCCTGGTTGCCGAGCGCGCCCATGGCCCCGCCACCGGACGTCGAGCGCGCGGCGACGCGACGGCTCGCCGAGGCCGGCTACCGCTCGATCTGGAGCGGCGAAGGACCCGGCACCCGGGAAGTGTTCGCCCACTTCGGCGACCTCCTGGCCACCGTGCCGGACGTCGTGCTCGGCACCGGCATCGCGAACACCTGGCTGCGGCGCGCCACGACCGCGTACAAGGGCGGCGCGACGCTCGCCCAGGCCCACCCGGGCCGGTTCGTGCTCGGCGTCGGGATCGGGCACGCGTTCCAGGCCGATAAGCTCGGCGAGGACTACCGGCCGCTCGACCGGATGCGCGCCTATCTGTCCGAAATGGACGCCGCGGCCGCCGAAAACCCGGCGCCGGCGGCCTTCCCGCGGGTGCTGGCCGCCGTCGGGCCGAAGATGCTGGAACTCGCCCGCGACCACGCCGACGGCGCGCACCCGTTCGCCCAGCCGGTCTCGCACACACCCTACGCCCGGGAAATCCTCGGGCCGGACAAGCTGCTGATCCCGCAGCAGACCGTCCTGCTCGGGACCCGCGAAGACGCCCGCGAGAGCGTCCGGCGCCGGGTCGCGCAGTCGCTGGAATACTCCGTCACCGTCTACCTCGCGGGCTGGAAACGGCTCGGCTACACCGATGCCGACATCGCCGGGCCGAGCGATGAGTTCGTCGACGACCTCGTGCTCTGGGGCGACGCCCCGACCATCGCGAAACGCCTCGGCGAGGTGCTCGACGCGGGCGCGGACCACGTGCTGCTGACACCGTCGGCGTCCTCGTTCGAGTCCACTGTGGAAACCCTGCTCGAGCTGGCTCCGGAGGTGACCCGGTGAGCGTCGGGATCTGGCGGTTCTTCGACGGCGCCCCGATCGGCGAGCTCCGCGAAACGGCCGCCGAGGTGGAGGAACTCGGCTTCGACGCCATCTGGTTCGGCGAGTACGCCGGCCGGGAGGCGTTCGCCCAGGCGGCCTTGCTGCTCGCGGCGACGTCCCGGCTCACCGTCGCCACCGGGGTCGCGCGGTTCGACCAGCGCTCCCCGCTCGCCGCGGAAGGCGCCGTCCGGGCGCTGGGCGAGGCCTACCCGGGCCGGTTCGTCGCCGGGCTGGGCGGGCACCGCCCGGGCGCGCGGCCGCTGACCGCGTTGCGCGAGTACCTCGACGGCATGGACGCGGCCGAGCCGCCGGGCCTGCCCCAGCCGTCGCCACGGCCACGGCGGGTGCTCGCGGCGCTGGGCCCGAAACTGCTGGTCCTGGCGGCCGAACGCGCCGACGGCGCCCACCCGTACTTCGTCCCGCCGGAGCACACCGCGATGGCGCGCGAACGGCTGGGCCCGGGCAAGTACCTCGCCGTCGAGCAGGCGGTGGTGCTCGACCCGGCCCCCGAGGTGGCCCGGGAGCACGTCGGCCTCTACGTCCGGCAGGCCCGGCACCACCAGGAGAACCTGCGCCGGCTCGGCTTCACCGACGACGACCTGGCCGACGGCGGCAGCGATCGCCTGGTCGACGCCATCGTCGTCACCGGCGAGCAGGCCATCGCGGACCGGATCCGGGCCCACCTCGACGCCGGCGCCGACCACGTCTGCGTCCAGGTGCTGGCCCGCACGGAGAAGTCCTACCGCAGGCTGGCCGGCCTGCTGCCCTGACCGGGGTACGCTGGCGGGGCGCGGTGCGGGCCGCGTCCCGTCCGCGGAAAGGGCCGAGCCCACCCCCGTTTCACCGCACCACCAGCTCCGCACCTTCTTTCCTGCCCGGTGCCGGCGGACCACGGGCGACGAGGGAAGGAGGCACCATGGGCACGCTGCCCGCGAAACCCAGCCTGGACCAGCTGCGCAAGCGCGCGAAAGACCTCGCGCGCGCCGAGAACGTCAAACTCGCCGAAGCGCAGTTCCGGATCGCGCGGGAGCACGGCTTCCCGAGCTGGCCGAAACTCCAGGCGTACGTCCGGCGCGTCACCGAGCACGGGGAAACCCTGCAGCACCCGTACCACCAGGACGTCGGGTACTACGCCGAGCGCGCGCTCGGCCTGCTCGCCTCGGCCGAGGACGAGACGCCCGGCGCAAGGGAGCCGTTCGCCCGCTGGGGGCAGCCCCTCACCCGCGACGGCGCCCGCGCGGTCGTCGCCCGCGAGCACGGTTTCGTTTCCTGGAAGGCACTCCGCGACCACATCAAGTCCCTTGTGGACAGCGGGGAGCCGTTCGCCCGCGCGTACCGGGCGATCGAAGCCCGGGATCCCGCCGCGCTCGGGGACCTGCTCGACGAGTTCCCCGGCCTCGTCGCCGCCCGCGGCACCAACGGCAACGACCTGCTCGGCATGGCCGGCGCGACCCACGACGAGCGTCTCAGCCGGATCCTCCTCGACCGCGGCGCCGACCCGGCCCGCGGCAACGTCCACGGCTGGACACCCCTGCACCAAGCCGCCTACAGCAACCTGCCGCACCTGCTCGACCTCCTGCTGGAGCGCGGCGCCCCCGTCGACGTTCCGGCGCGCGGCGACGGCGGCACTCCCCTGGTCGTCGCGCTGTTCTGGGGCCACCGCGAAGCCGCCGAGAAACTGGCCGTGCACAGCCGAGCACCAGGCAACCTGCGCGTCGCGGCCGGACTCGGCGATCTCGATACCCTCGACGAGCTCCTGACGTCGGGCCGCGGCGGCGAACACCGCGGCTTCTACCGCCCCCACAGCGGTTTCCCGCGCTGGCAGCCGACGGACGACCCCGCGGAGGTCATCAACGAAGCCCTCTCCTGGGCGGCCCGCAACGACCGCAGCGAAGCCCTGCGCACCCTGGTCGCCCGGGGCGCCGGCGTGGACGCCGACGTCTACCGCGGCACGGCACTGGCCTGGGCGGCGGCGTCGGGCAAGCTCGACGCCGTCCGGACGCTGCTCGACCTCGGCGCCGACGTGAACCTCCGCGGCACGTTCGGCGGCCCGAACCACGGCGAAGGCGTCACGGCCCTGCACCTGGCCGCGCAGTCCGGGCACCTCGACGTCATCCGCGCCCTGGTCGAAAACGGCGCGGACCGCGACGCCCGCGACGCGATCTTCGGCGGCACCCCGGAGACGTGGGCGGAGGTGTGCGGGCAGCCGGCCGCGCGGGACCTGCTCCGGTAGACAACCGGAGTCTGTAGTCCGTATCTTCGAATACGGACTACAGACTCCGTTTTGCCCACTGGGAGGACCCATGAACTCACCCCGCGACGTCTTCGCGGCATTGTCCGACGGCATCAGCGAAGGCCGCTTCAGCGAGCTGTCGGCGCTCTACGCCGAAGACACCGTCGTCGAACACCCGCAAGCGGTCCCGCGCCCGACGCGGCTCGTCGGCCGCGACGCGGTGCACGAGCGGTTCACCGGCGTCCTCGCCGGGGCGCTGCGGCTCAAGCGCAGGAACGTCGTCGTCCACGAGACCACCGACCCCGAGGTGATTGTCGCGGAATACGACTACGACGCCGAGTCGCCCGAAACCGGCAAGACCGCGGCGACGGCCAACATCCAGGTGCTGCGCGTCCGCGACGGCCTGATCGTCCACTCCCGCGACTACCACGACTACCTGCGCCTCGCCGTCATCCGCGACGGCGTCGACCACCTGGTTGAGGCCTACGAGCAGGCGCCGCCGCGCGAGTTGTCGCCGATTCGACCACGGACTTCGAGCGACCCGGCGAGCCGCCGCGGGGTGCTCGAGCGGCTGGTCCACGGCGTGGCGGACAAGTGCGGCCCGGAGCTGGCGGACCTCTACGCCGAGCCGACGCACGTGACGCACCCGTTCCAGCCGGGCTCGGCGGTCGTACGGACCCGCGAGGAACTGCGGGCGCACTTCGGGCAGGCAGCGGCCCTCGGCGTCGACTTCGAGGTCGCCGACCTGGTCACCTACGAAGGCACCGACCCCGAGGTGCTGATCGCCGAGTTCGCCTACCAGGGCGAGTACGGCGGCCGTCCGGTGCGGATCGCCAACATCTTCGCCATGCGCATCCGGGACGGACTGGTCGTCGAATCCCGTGACTACGGCGACCACCTCGGCATCGCCGGTGACCTCGGCACGATTCCCGACCTCGCGGCGAAGCTTTAGGCCTCGGCGAGGTCCTCGGGCAGGTCGAACTCGCCGTCGCGGACGCCCTTCACAAAGGCGTCCCACTCCCCCGGCGTGAAGACGAGGATGACGCCGTCCGGCTTCGCCGACTGCCGCATCGCCGTGTAGGTGACGCCGTCGGTGTGCTCGATGAAGGCGTACTCGACGCAGTCGTCGAGGGTCACGCCCTCCGGCTCGGCCCGGATCCACTCGGCCTTCGTGAAGTCGAGGTGGTGCCGGATGTGCGCCTTGTCGTCGACCGGCTGCTCACTCATGTCTCCAGCGTAGCGACCCGGGCACCGAACGCACCGAAGGGGACGCCCGGCACCGGGCGTCCCCTTCGGCTGGTGAAGGTGTTGTCGAAAAAGCGTCAGGCGGTTTCGGTGATCGGCCGGTCCACCCACGACATCAGGTCGCGCAGCTTCTTGCCGGTCGCCTCGATCGGGTGCTGGTTGCCCTGCTCCTCGAGCTTGGTGAAGTTCGGCCGGCCGGCCTCGTCCTCGGCGACCCACTCGCGGGCGAACGTGCCGTCCTGGATCTCGCCGAGGATCTTCTTCATCTCCTCCTTGACCGCTGGCGAGATGACGCGCGGGCCGCGGGTCAGGTCGCCGTACTCGGCGGTGTCGGAGATCGAGTAGCGCTGGCGCGCGATGCCGCCCTCGTACATCAGGTCGACGATCAGCTTCAGCTCGTGCAGCACCTCGAAGTAGGCGATCTCCGGGGCGTAGCCGGCCTCGGTGAGCACCTCGAACCCGGTCTGCACCAGCGCGGACGCGCCACCGCAGAGCACGGCCTGCTCGCCGAAGAGGTCGGTCTCGGTCTCCTCGGTGAACGTCGTCTTGATGACACCGGCGCGGGCGCCACCGATGGCGGCCGCGTAGGACAGCGCGAGCGCCTGGGCGTTGCCGGAGGCGTCCTGCTCGACGGCGATGAGCGCCGGGACGCCCTTGCCGTCGACGAACTGGCGGCGGACCAGGTGGCCCGGGCCCTTCGGCGCGACCATGGCGACGTCGACGTTCGCCGGCGGCTTGATCAGGTCGTAGCGGATGTTGAAGCCGTGCCCGAAGAACAGGGCGTCGCCGTCCTTGAGGTTCGGCGCGATGTCCTGCTCGTAGATGAAGCGCTGCTTGGTGTCCGGCGCCAGGATCATGATCAGGTCGGCTTCGGCCGACGCCTCGGCCGGGGTGAGCACGCGCAGGCCCTGCTCCTCGGCCTTCGCCCGCGACTTGGACCCCTCGGGCAGGCCGATGCGGACGTCGACGCCGGAGTCGCGCAGGCTCAGCGAGTGGGCGTGGCCCTGGCTGCCGTAGCCGATGACAGCGACCTTGCGCCCCTGGATGATCGAGAGGTCGGCGTCGTCGTCGTAGAAGATTTCCACTGCCATGGGGGTACTGCTTCCTTTCCTGACTTACAAAGTTTTCAGCGGGGCGAGGTTGCGGTGATCGAGCGGGCGCCGCGACCCACCGCGACCATGCCGGACTGGACGAGCTCGCGGATGCCATACGGCTCCAGCATCCGCAGCAACGCACCGATCTTGTCCGACGTCCCGGTCGCCTCGACGGTGAGCGCCTCCGGGGACACGTCCACCACCTTCGCACGGAAGAGCTGGACGGTTTCGAGGACCTGGCTGCGCACGGTGTTGTCGGCGCGCACCTTCACCAGCAGCAGTTCGCGCTGCACGGCGGTCGACTGCTCCAGCTCGACGATCTTGATCACGTTGACCAGCTTGTTGAGCTGCTTCGTCACCTGTTCGAGCGGTAGCTCTTCCACGGCGACCACGATCGTCATGCGGGACACCTCGGGGTTTTCCGTGGGCCCGACGGCGAGGGACTCGATGTTGAACCCGCGGCGGGAGAACAGCCCCGACACGCGCGCGAGCACACCGGGCTTGTTCTCGACCAGGACACTCAGCGTGTGGACGCTCATCGTCAGCGCTCACCTTCCGCAGCGGCGTCGGCCTTCTCGACCGAAACCTCGTCGTCGTCGAACAGCGGCCGGATGCCCCGGACCGCCATGATCTCGTCGTTGCCGGTGCCGGCCGCGACCATCGGCCACACCTGGGCATCCTTCCCCACGACGAAGTCGATCACGACGGGGCGGTCGTTGATCTCCATCGCGCGGCGGATGGTGGCGTCGACGTCTTCCTTCGTCTCGCACCGCAGGCCGGCGCAGCCCAGCGCCTCGGCCAGCAGCACGAAGTCCGGGATGCGGTGCTTGTGCGTCCCGAGGTCGGTGTTGGAGTACCGCTCCGAGTAGAAGAGGTTCTGCCACTGCCGGACCATGCCCAGGTTGCCGTTGTTGATGACGGCGACCTTGATCGGCGCGCCCTCGATGGCGCAGGTGGCCAGCTCCTGGTTGGTCATCTGGAAGCAGCCGTCGCCGTCGATCGCCCAGACCGGCTTGTCCGGGACGCCGAACTGCGCGCCCATCGCCGCGGGCACCGCGTAGCCCATGGTGCCGAGGCCGCCGGAGTTGATCCAGGTGCGCGGGTTCTCGTACTTGACGAACTGCGCGGCCCACATCTGGTGCTGGCCGACACCCGCGGCGTACACGGCGTCCGGGCCGACGAGCTCGCCGATGCGCTCGATGACGTACTGCGGCGACAGCGAACCGTCGTCCGGCCACTCGTACCCGGCCGGGTAGGTCTTGCGCCAGTCGTCGGCCTGGGTCCACCAGTCCGCCAGGTCCGGCTTGCCGTTGTGGTCGAACTCCGTCTTCACGGCGGTGATCAGCTCGCCGATGATCTCCTTGCAGTCGCCCACGATCGGGACGTCGGCCTTGCGGTTCTTGGAGATCTCGGCCGGGTCGATGTCGGCGTGCACGATGGCGGCGTCCGGCGCGAACGACGACAGCTGCCCGGTGACGCGGTCGTCGAACCGGGCGCCGAGCGCGATCAGCAGGTCGGCGCGCTGCATCGCGGCGACGGCGGCGACCGAACCGTGCATGCCGGGCATGCCGAGGTGCTGCGGGTGCGAGTCGGGGAACGCGCCGCGCGCCATCAGCGTGGTGACGACCGGGATGTTCGTCAGCTCGGCGAGCTGCTTCAGCTGCTCGTGCGCCTCGGCCTTGATGACACCGCCGCCGACGTAGAGCACCGGGCGCCGCGACTTCGCGATCAGCTTCGCGGCTTCGCGGACCTGCTTGCCGTGCGGGCGCAGCGTGGGGCGGTAGCCCGGCAGCCGCAGCTCGGTCGGCCAGGAGAACGAGGTCATCTCCTGCAGCACGTCCTTTGGGATGTCCACCAGGACGGGGCCGGGTCGGCCCGTCGCGGCCAGGTGGAACGCCTCGGCGATGGTCCGCGGGATGTCCGCCGGGTCGGTGACGAGGAAGTTGTGCTTGGTGATCGGCATGGTGATGCCGCAGATGTCGGCTTCCTGGAACGCGTCGGTGCCGATCAGCGCCCGGGACTGCTGGCCGGTGATGGCCACGACCGGGACCGAGTCCATGTTCGCGTCGGCGAGCGGGGTGACCAGGTTGGTCGCGCCCGGGCCCGAGGTGGCCATGCAGACGCCGACCTTGCCGGTGGCCTGCGCGTAGCCGGTGGCCGCGTGCCCGGCGCCCTGTTCGTGGCGGACCAGGACGTGGCGGACCTTCGTCGAGTCGAGCAGCGGGTCGTAGGCGGGCAGGATGGTGCCGCCCGGGATCCCGAAGACCACCTCGGCGCCGACGGCCTCGAGCGAGCGCACGAGGGACTGCGCGCCGGTGACGCGCACCGGCGTTCCCGCCGGTGGGGCCGGCTTCGGACGTGCTCCGGGCGTTCCGGGCGTCGGCCCGGGCTTCGCGTCGCTGCGCGACGTCGCACTGGTCATCGGATCTGCCTCGTGGGTCTCGGTGTCACTCGTTCGGGTCGGTTTTGTGCGGTGGGGCGGGGAATTGCTTCCCTAGGGCAACAAAAAACCCTCGCCGACCGTAAGGTCGCACGAGGGTTCGCGCGTCGACGCAGCGGAAAGTCTTCCCTAAGCGTCGACGCGCTTGGGAAGTACGAGGCCGGTCAGCGGTGTCACGGCGATGACGCTAGACCGAACGCCGTGCGGGTGTCAACTCTGCGGGATGACGTGTCCGCATGGTGGACGTGGGTCACACCGGCGCGACCCGGGTCCGGGCCGGTCGGAGGCGCGGTGCACCATTTCCCCGTGGCCGAAGAACAGCAGGACGAAGGCCGGAAGGCCGTCTTCCGGATCCCCCGCACGTCCTTCATGGCGATCGCTCTCCTGACGATCTGCGTGACGCCGATCGCGCTCGGGGAGATCCCGTACCTGCAGTGGCTCTACGTCTTCCCGATCGCGCTGGCGGTGTTCGTGGTCCGCCACCGCACCGTCGCGACCCGCTCCGGGCTGGCCGTCCGCACGGTGTTCGGCCACCGCGATATCCCGTGGTCGGCGCTGAAGGGGCTCGCGATCACGAAGAAGGCGCGCGTGCAGGCGGTGCTGCAGGACGACACGAAGGTGCCGCTGCCGACCGTCCGGACCCGGCACCTGCCGGTGCTGTCGCTGGTGAGCGAAGGCCTGGTGGCGGACCCGAGCGGGCAGCTGGCCGCCGAGGACATCAAGCCCGGGGCGTCACCGAGCGAATAACCCCGCGGCCCGTCTCGGGAACCGGGCAGCGTAAATTGGTCCTACCAGTTTCGCCGGCCACCCTTTGACCTGGGAGTTCCCGTGCCGCCTCTCCGTTCCCGGACCACCACCCACGGCCGCAACGCGGCGGGCGCGCGCTCGCTCTGGCGCGCCACGGGCATGACCGACAGCGACTTCGGCAAGCCGATCGTCGCGATCGCCAACTCCTACACCCAGTTCGTGCCCGGCCACGTGCACCTGAAGGACCTCGGCGAGATCGTCGCGGAGGCGGTCAAGGAAGCGGGCGGCGTCGCGCGCGAGTTTCACACCATCGCCGTCGACGACGGCATCGCCATGGGCCACTCCGGCATGCTCTACTCGCTGCCCTCGCGCGAGATCATCGCCGACTCGGTGGAGTACATGGTCAACGCGCACCAGGCCGACGCGCTGGTGTGCATCTCCAACTGCGACAAGATCACCCCGGGCATGCTCAACGCGGCGATGCGCCTGAACATCCCGGTGGTGTTCGTCTCGGGCGGCCCGATGGAGGCCGGCAAGGCGGTCGTCGTCGGCGGTGTCGCGCAGGCCCCGACCGACCTGATCACCGCGATCGCGGCGTCGGCGAGCCCCGAGGTCGACGAGGACGGGCTGGCGGTCGTCGAGCGTTCGGCCTGCCCGACGTGCGGCTCGTGCTCCGGCATGTTCACCGCGAACTCGATGAACTGCCTCACCGAAGCCCTCGGTTTGTCGCTTCCCGGCAACGGCTCCACGCTGGCGACCCACGCGGCGCGCCGCGCGCTGTTCGAGGAAGCCGGCCGCACGGTCGTCGAGCTGTGCCGCCGCTGGTACGAAAACGACGACGACTCGGTGCTGCCGCGCTCGATCGCGTCGAAGGCGGCGTTCGAGAACGCGATGGCGCTGGACATGGCCATGGGTGGCTCGACGAACACGGTCCTGCACATCCTCGCGGCCGCCCAGGAGGGCGAGGTCGACTTCACGATCGCCGACATCGACGCGATCGGCCGCCGCGTGCCGTGCCTGTCGAAGGTGGCGCCGAACTCGGACTACCACATGGAGGACGTCCACCGCGCGGGCGGAATCCCGGCGATCCTCGGCGAGCTCCACCGCGGCGGCCTGCTGAACACCGACGTGTGGTCGGTCCACTCGCGGGATCTCGAGTCGTGGCTTTCCGCCTGGGACATCCGGGCTTCGTCGCCTTCTGAGGCCGCGGTCGAACTGTTCCACGCAGCGCCGGGCGGCGTCCGCACGACGCAGGCGTTCTCGACGTCGAACCGCTGGTCGTCCCTGGACACCGACGCGGCCGAGGGCTGCATCCGCGACGTCGAGCACGCGTACACGAAGGACGGCGGCCTGGCGATCCTCCGCGGCAACCTGGCGGAGAACGGCGCGGTGATCAAGTCCGCGGGCATCGACGAGGACCTGTGGCACTTCGAAGGCCCGGCGCGGGTCCTGGAGAGCCAGGAGGAAGCGGTGTCGGCGATCCTGAAGAAGGAGATCCGGCCGGGCGAGGTCCTGGTGATCCGTTACGAGGGCCCGGCGGGCGGCCCGGGCATGCAGGAGATGCTGCACCCGACGGCGTTCCTCAAGGGCTCGGGCCTGGGCAAGAAGTGCGCCCTGATCACCGACGGCCGCTTTTCGGGCGGCTCCTCGGGCATTTCGGTGGGCCACATCAGCCCCGAGGCGGCGGCGGGCGGCCTGATCGGCCTGGTGGAGAACGGCGACCGCATCCTCCTGGACGTCCACGAGAGGCGCCTGGAGCTGCTGGTCTCCCCGGAGGTGCTCGCCGAGCGCCGCGCGAAGATGGAGGCGTCGGAGAGGCCGTGGCAGCCGAAGGACCGCCAGCGCCCGGTGACGGCGGCTTTGCGCGCGTACGCCCGGATGGCAACCTCGGCGGACACGGGCGCGGTCCGCGACGTGAACAAGTAACCCAGCCTGAAGCCGAGAAGGCCGTCCCGGCACGCCCGGGGCGGCCTTTTCCGTGCCCAAAACCCCCGGCCCGCTTGGGGGACCCCCGGATTCAACGTTACCGGAGCCCACCGACAATTCCGTCCGCGCGAACCGCAGTTGTCCACAGACCCGGGCCCGCCTGCCCAGTTGTCCCCAGATCCGCGCCCGCTCACCGAGTTGTCCCCAGCCGGCCGCGGATGAGCCCAAACCCGCTACCGCGTCAAAACGATGACCACCACGGCCGCCGCCGCGGCCAGCAGCAGCGAAACCAGCCCCAGCGGCAACGGCCGCTTCCGCCAAGGCGTGTTCCGCTCCAGCGAAACCGGCCCGGCCCCGGTGAACAGCAGGCTCAACGCCGCCGCCCCCAGCAGCAGCTCGAACTCGAACCCCTGCCCGGAGCCCTCGAAGAACCCCCCGTGGAACTTCGCGTACACCGCATTCGCCGCCACCCCGAGCAGCCCGGCCGCGGCCAGCGGCGTGAACAGCCCGACGATCACCAGCACCCCGCCACCCACCTCGGTGATGCCCGTGATCCACGACAGCAGCGTCGTCTGCTTGTGGTAGCCGTACGTCTCCAGCACCCGCGCGAACCCGCCGATGCCCGGCCCGCCGAACAGGCCGAACAGGTGCTGCAGCCCGTGCGCGCCCATGGTCGCCCCGAGCGCCAGCCGCAGGATCAGCAGGCCGAGGCCCAGCCCGCCCTGGCGCGGGGTGTCGTCCGACCGATCGTCCTCGACGCCCGACAGGAGGCTGGTGGGCTGCTGCGAAAAGTCGTCTCCACTGCTCACCCGCGCAGGTTAGGGGAATCCCGCGGGCGTGGCGAGCTCAGTATTCGCCGTGGACCAGGTTGTCCGGCAGCTCGCCACCGGAGTACCGGGCGATCTCGGCCGCGGCGACGGCGTAAGAACGACCACGAACCCCGCGCACGGCCCCGCCGACGTGCGGTGTCAGCAGCAGCCCCGGCGCTGTCCACAGCGGGTGCCCGGCGGGTGGCGGCTCGGGATCGGTGACGTCGAGAGCGGCCCGCAGCCGTCCTGTGGTCAATTCGGCGACCAAGGCATCGGTGTCCACGACGGCGCCGCGCGCGACGTTGACCAGCACCGCTCCGTCGTGCATCCGGGCCAGGAACTCCGCGTCGACCATCCCCCGCGTCCGCGACGTCAGCGGCACCATCAGCACCACGACGTCGTGCAGCTCGAGGAGCCCGGGCAGCTCGCGCACGCCGTGCACGCCCTCGCGCGCGGTCATCCCGACCATCGTGCACCGCGCGTCGAACGGCTCCAGCCGGCGGCGCAGGTGCCGCCCGAGGTCGCCGGCGCCGATGACGAGCACGCGCTTGCCCTGCAGTGTGTCCGCCGTCTGCCGCTCCCACCGGCCTTCGCGCTGCGCCACGGCGAAGACGTCCAGCTTCCGGTACATCGACAGCAGGGCGGCGACGACCCACTCGGCCGTGCTCCCGCCGTGCGCGCCGCGGCAGGTGGAGAGCAGGACGCCGTCGGGCACCTTGCCGACCCAGTCCTCGGCGCCGGCGGACAGCAGCTGGATCAGCTTCAGGTTCGGCACCGTGCGCCACAGCTCCTCGCCCGGCGGGTGCTTGCCGGGGATGAGCACCTGGGCCTTCGCGGCCTCGGGCGGCACCGGCTCGCCCCACTGGTAGCGCACGGGCAGGACCCGGGGAACCTCGGCGAGCACGGTCATGCCCTCGTCGTCGGGCACCAGCACGGTCAGCGTCATGATCCCCAACGTAATCGAGGAGTACTCACCCATGGTTCACGCACCGGCCCCTAGGCTGGGGGATCATGCGCACCCGCTACCGCTCGACCCTGCTGGCGATCTTGGCCTGCGGCGTCCTGCTGCCCGCCGGGTGCGCGCGGTTCGACGACACCGCGGCGGGCCAGACGTTCAGCCCCGCGCCGGTGCCGAGCCCCGAATCGCCGCCCGAAGTCCAGGGCCCCGGCCAGGACTCCGGCGGCGACGGCAAGCAGGTGCGCCCCGGCCAGTCGGCGGCGCCGGTGCCGCCGCCGCAGGGCTGCAAGGACTTCGACCCGTCGGTGATCGCGACGTGCCTGGACACCGTCGCCGCGGTGGCCGGCCTGCCGGGTGACGGCGCCACGCCGAGCGCCCTCGCGGGCGAGCGCAAGAGCGGCCGCGTCCTGCTCGCGACGAGCGGCAAGGACACGACGGACTTCGCGAAGCTCGACGTCCAGGCAGCCGGCGACGGCGGCCTCACCGGGCTCGCGCTGTCGCCCTCGTACGTCGAGGACCAGCTGGTGTTCGCCTACATCACGACCGCGACCGACAACCGCGTGGTGCGCTTCGCGCAGGGCCAGGCGCCGAAGCCGGTGCTCACCGGCATCCCGAAGGGCGCGTCGGGCAACCGCGGCACGATCGGCACCGACAACCGGGGCGCGCTGCTCGTCGCGACCGGCGACGCGGGCGACCCGGGGGCCGCGGCCAACCCGAGCTCCCTCGCCGGGAAACTGCTGCGGATCGACACCTCCGGCAAGGCCGCGGCGGGCAACCCGAACGGCGCCCTCGTGGTGGCGGCCGGCCTGCACGCCCCGGGCGGGGTGTGCGCGTCGGCCGACGGCGGACGCGTCTGGGTCACCGACCACCTCGCCGACAAGGACGCCCTGTACCGGGTCCAGGCCGGCCAGCCGCTGACGACGCCGGCTTGGACGTGGCCGGACAAACCGGGCGTCGCGGGCTGCGCCGACTTCGTCGACGCGAACGGCTCCCTCTCGGTCGGCACTTCGCTGGCCGGCAACCTGCAGAACCTGCCGGTGAGCCCGGACGGCGCGATCAGCGGCAAGCCGACGGTCAGCCTCGACGGGAAAACCGGCAAGCCGCCGGTGACGTACGGACGGCTGGCCGGCATGAGCATGATCAACCCGCAGCTGGCGGTGGCGGGCACGGTCAACAAGGACGGCGGCAGCCCGGTGTCCAGCGACGACCGCGTCGTGCTGATCACCCCGGCCACGTCCGGCGGCGGCAACGGCAAGGACTGACCTGCGGGTTTACCGCGATCGCCGATTATCGACCACGGCGTGCACCGGGCCGTTCCGCCGGCGGTCTTTCGACCGATTTCGGCCACAACCGCGACGGACGACCCGCCGCGGCCTCACCTCGTCAGCTCAGCGGCTTCAGCTCCACCCGCCGCCCTTCCGCCGACGACGTCAGCCCGGCTTCCGCCACCTGCAGCCCCCGGGCGGCGGAGAAGAAGTCGTACCGGTGTTGCCGGCCGGCGACCACGTCCCGCACGAACTCCTCCCACTGCGCCTTGAAGCCGTTGTCGAACTCGGCGTTGTCCGGCACCTCCTGCCACTGGTCGCGGAACGGCTCGGTGGCGGGCAGGTCCGGGTTCCAGACCGGCTTCGGAGTCGCCGAGCGGTGCTGGACGCGGCAGCGCCGCAGCCCGGCGACCGCGCTGCCCTCGGTGCCGTCGACCTGGAACTCGACCAGCTCATCCCGGAAGACCCGCGTCGACCACGACGAGTTGATCTGTGCGATGACCCCCGACTCCAGTTCGAAGATGCCGTACGCGGCGTCGTCCGCCGTGGCCGCGTACGCCTCGCCCTGCTCGTCCCAGCGGCGCGGGATGTGCGTCACCGCCTTCGCCGTCACCGCCGAGACTCGCCCGAAGAGGTTCTCGAGCACGTAGTTCCAGTGGCAGAACATGTCGAGCACGATCCCGCCGCCGTCCTCGGCGCGGTAGTTCCAGCTCGGGCGCTGCGCCTCCTGCCAGTCGCCCTCGAACACCCAGTAGCCGAACTCGCCGCGCACCGACAGGATCCGCCCGAAGAACCCGCCGTCGACCAGGCGCCGCAGCTTCAGCAGGCCGGGCAGGAACAGCTTGTCGTGCACGACACCGTGGCAGATCCCGGCGTCGCGCGCGAGCCCGGCCAGCTCCAGCGCCGATGTCAGTTTTTCGGCAAGAGGCTTTTCGGCGTAGACGTGCTTGCCCGCGGCGATCGCCGCCCGCACCGACGGCTCGCGCGCCGACGTCAGCTGCGCGTCGAAGTAGACGTCGACGTCCTGCAGCGCGGAATCGGCGTCGGTCGTCCACGCCGTGAGGCCGTGCCGGTCGGCGAGGTCCTTGAGCTTCGCGGCGTTGCGCCCGGCGAGGATCGGCTCGAGCTGGACGCGGCTGCCGTCCGGCAGCGCGACGCCACCCTGTTCGCGGATCGCCAGGACCGACCGGAGCAGGTGCTGCCGGTAGCCCATCCGGCCGGTCACCCCGTTGAGCAGCACTCCGATGCTGGACTGGTTCATCACTGCAAGCCCTCCTGGTCGAGCGGGATGTCGTATTCGGCCCGGCGGCCGCACATGCCGTAGCCGTCCGGGTTCGACGGCGTCGCGACCCGCAGGCCGGACTCCTCGAGGTGGCTCCCGTCGCCGTCGGCGAGCGCCTTGAGGTGCGCCCCGGTCAGTTCGGCGGCCCGCAGCGCCCCGGCCCGCCAGCGCGGTACCCACTCTGCGACCATCGGCGCGACGAGCGCGACGGCCGCCCGGTGGAAAGCCCGCAGCGGTTCCGGATCGCCGTCCCGCAGCGCCTCGCGCAGCGGCAGATACCCACGAACGGCCAGGTCACGGCGTCGCCGAGCGGTGTGGTCGGTTTTCGGCAACGCCGCGGCCTCGGCGTAGGCGACCGGGTCGGCGAGCACGTCGGGCGGGAACGTGAAGACGGCGTCGCCCGCCTCCGGCAGCCCGCTGTTCTGCATCAGGACGGTGACGCGCAGGCCGTCGCCCTGCACCATCCGGTGCACGGTGCCGGGCGCGAACCACGCGATCACACCGGCCTCCAGAGACGTCTCCGCGTAGCCGCCGATGCTCAGCGTCTGGGCGGCACCCCGGCCGCCGGTGACGACGTAGGCCTCGGTGCAGGCGAGGTGGACGTGCGGGCTGCCGCCGCAGACGCCGTCCTCGGCCGCCCAGTCGTAGGCGCGCAGGTGCGAGACGCCGATGCCACCCGGTAGCGGAAAATCGGTCATGACCAGCCGTGCCCGTCGAGGTAGCCGGTCACCCGGTCGCGGTCCCAGGCCCCGTCGGCGACGACGACCCGGTAGCGGTAGGCGAAGCTTTCGCCCGGCGGCAGTTCGAACTCGTCGAAAAACGCCCACGAAAAGGCGACCATCGGCTGGTCCCCGGCTCGGACGAACCAGTGCGACTCGTGGATCGCCTTGTCGTTCTCCGGCGCGTGCGCGAAGACGAGCGTCGAATGCGCGTCGACGCCGTCGTGCTCGCCGACGAACGCGAGCCACGGCGCCTGCTCGCCCATCATCTCCTCGCCCTCGAGGTCGCCGGGCCCCAGCACCCGGCCACCGCCGAAGTCCCGCGGCCCCCGCCAGTGCAGGCCGGTGTACCCGGCCAGCTCACGACCGGCGGTGGTCGGGCTGCCGAACACGAGCGCGGCGTCACGGACGTTCGTCAGCTCGATCCCCCAGTCGAGCGCCCAGGACCCCTGATCCGGCTCGACCGAGTGGACGACGATGTCGCGCCGCTCCCGCGCCCACTCGTCCCCGCCGTTGGCGACCCAGGTGAGGTCCTCGGTGAAGCTCAGCCGATCGCGTTCGACGGTGAAGCCGGCGAATCCGTCGTGGCGCATGGAGCCGATGCGGTCGGGCAGCTCCTGGTACCAGTCGCCGGGGACGTAGGTGTGGCCGCCCCAGAAGTTCTGCCCGGACAGGTGGCTCGACGTCATCTGCAGACCCTTGTGCCACCGGTGGTCGGCAGGCCGGTAGCCGCTGACCACCCGGCCGGCGAGGGTCCGCAGCGGATGGGCGTAGGGCTTGCGCGACTCGAAGGCCACCGGATCGGGCTTGTACACATAGGACATCAGCTGGACGCCGCCCGCCTCGACGGAGACGTGCTCGCCGTGCCGGTGGGTCACCGTGATCGGCGCACTCATCCGCGGTCTCCTGCCTGATCGCCCGCCATCGAGCGGTAGAAGGGGTCGCCCGGCCCGATCTCCCCGCGGCGCACGCCGAGCCCGGTGGCGGCGGACTTGTAGAGCGCGGCGATGAACTCCAGCACCTGCCGCCCGTCGTCCCCGCTGCACGGCGGCCGCCGCCCGGCCCGGTAGGCGGCAAGGAGGGGCGCGAAGGCGGCGGCGTGCGAGCTGTCGACGTCGGCGGCCGGGGTGTGCCACCGCTCGACCGCCTCCTCGTCGACGTGCGGCGCCGGCGTGTAGCGCCAGTCTTTGACGCCGTACCCGTAGAGGTGGGTGAGCTCGGCGGTGGCGCGCTCGCAGTCGATCCGGATCCGGCTCACCTCGTCGGGCGAGAGGACGCTGTTGACGACGGTCGCCAGCGCCCCCGACTCGAACCGGACCAGCGCGGTGGAGACGTCTTCGGTCTCGACGTCGTGCACCAGCCGGGCGGTCATCGCGCACACCTCGGCCCAGTCGCCGAGCAGGTGGAGCAGCAGATCCATCTGGTGGATGCCGTGACCCATGGCCGGCCCGCCGCCCTCGGTCTCCCACCGCCCCCGCCACGGCACCGCGTAGTAGGCGTCGTCGCGGTACCAGGTGGTCTGGCAGTGCGCGACGAGCGGACGGCCCAGCTCCCCGCCCGCGAGCAGGTCCCGGAAGTGCGCGGCGGCCGAGCCGGACCGCTGCTGGTAGACGAAGGCCGCGTACGGCCCGCCGTCCCGCTCGGCGACAGTCATCTCGTCGTACTCGGCGAGCGACCGGCACGGCGGCTTCTCGCACCAGACCCAGGCGCCGCTCGCGAGCGCTTTCTTGGTCTGCTCGACGTGCAGGCTCGGCGGCGTGCAGATCGAGACGAGGTCCGGTTCCTGCTCGGCGAGCAGGCTGTCCAGGTCGTGGTAGGGCTTGGCGTGCGCGGTCCCGGCGCAGAACGCGGCGACCCGCGCTTCGTCGACATCGGCGGCGGCCACGATGTCGACGTCTTCGTGGTGGGCCTCGAAGGCGGTCCGGTGGCTTTCCGCGATGGCCCCGGTGCCGACGACGGCCACCCGTAAGCGCTTTCCCTGAGCCAACCCGGGTCTCCTTCCACGGCTCCGGCGCCCCAGC
Source organism: Amycolatopsis sp. NPDC004747 (assembly GCF_053601335.1). Classification (NCBI taxonomy): domain Bacteria; kingdom Bacillati; phylum Actinomycetota; class Actinomycetes; order Pseudonocardiales; family Pseudonocardiaceae; genus Amycolatopsis; species Amycolatopsis sp. NPDC004747. The sequence goes on from NZ_JBSGBQ010000014.1 coordinate 74,707, forward strand.
AGCGCCGATCCACGCCGCCCGCCCACCCCACGGGACGACGATCTCCGCGGCCGGGCTGCGCCTTCTCCGACCGTTCCAGAAAGCGCTTTCTCATGCAACGGGCGACCGCGATGTCAACGTTGTCAGCGACCGCGATCCACCGGTCGGACGACGCCCGCAACCGGTCGGAAATTCTCCAGCCCCAAGGCCCTTACCGAAATGGCCGGCACGGGCACTCGCGAAGATCAGCCGCTCTTGCTGCGAATCTTGCGCGGCTGCCTGCTCTCGGCCCGCATCGCCCGCATGTCCAGGAAAGCGGCCACACCGGACACCAGCGCCGCGAGCAACCCGAGGAACCGGCCCACACCGGGCCCGATGGCGACCCCGGCGGCCTGGAAGATCCCGCGCTGGTCGGCGTCGAACTCCCAGTCCAGGGTGAACCAGCCCAGCACCATCAGCAGCAGCGACGCCGCGGCGACCACCAGCCACAGCTGCGGGAGACCGCTGACACGCAGGGTCCTGATTCGCCCGAAAACGACCACGACCAGCCCTGCCAGCAGCAACGGCAACGGCGGGCACCAAGCGAAGAAGCTCGAGTGCCACGCATCGCGGACGACGTCACCATGGGGCAGCTGCGCCAGGATGTCCTCGATGTCCGGCCTAGTGGCGGTCAGCGTGGTCCACGGCAAGAACGTCGAGCCCAGCGCAAGCAGCCCGGCCGCCAGGCCGAGCCACTCGCGCCAGGTGACGCTTTTGACGAACCCCGGCAACGTCAGGAACCGACGCGCTCGATGATCAGCTCACGGACCCGCTTGGCGTCGGCCTGCCCCTTGGTCGCCTTCATGACCGCGCCGACGATGGCACCCGCCGCGGCGACCTTCCCGCCGCGGATCTTTTCCGCGACGTCCGGCTGCGCCGCCAGGGCCTCGTCGATCGCCGCGAGCAGCGCCGAGTCGTCCGAGACGACCTTCAGCCCGCGCTTCTCGACGACGTCCCGCGGCTCACCCTCGCCGGCGAGCACGCCCTGGACGACCTCCTTGGCGAGCTTGTTCGTCAGTTCACCGGACGAAACCAGCCCGATGACCTCGGCGACCTGCTTCGGCGTGATCGGCAGGTCGGTCAGCTCGACCTCGCGCGTGTTGGCCTCCTGAGCAAGGGTGTTGACCCACCAGCCGCGCGCCTCGTCCGGCGTGGCCCCGGCCTCGACGGTGGCCGCGACGAGGTCGACGGCACCGACGTTCAGCAGGTCACGCAAGGCTTCGTCGGAAAGCGACCATTCCTGCTGGATCCGCTTCCGCCGCTCCGAAGGCATCTCCGGCAGCGTCCCGCGCAGCTGTTCGACCCAGTCGCGCGACGGCGCGATCGGGACCAGGTCGGGCTCCGGGAAGTACCGGTAGTCCTCGGCGGTCTCCTTCGTCCGGCCCGGCGACGTGGTGCCGTCGGCCTCCTGGAAGTGCCGCGTCTCCTGCTTGATCGAGCCGCCCTCGGCGAGGATCGCCGCCTGCCGCGTCATCTCGTAGCGGACGGCGCGCTCGACACTGCGCAACGAGTTGACGTTCTTCGTCTCGGTGCGCGTCCCGAACTCGGTCGCGTCCTTCGCCATCAGCGAGACGTTCGCGTCGCACCGCAGCGATCCCTGGTCCATCCGGACGTCGGACACGTCGAGCGCGCGCAGCAGGTCCCGCAGCGCGCTCACGTACGCCCGCGCGACCTCGGGAGCCCGCTCGCCGGTGCCCTGGATCGGCTTGGTGACGATTTCGATCAGCGGCACGCCGGCCCGGTTGTAGTCGAGCAGCGAGTGCTCGGCCCCGTGGATCCGCCCGGTGGCGCCACCGACGTGCAGCGACTTGCCGGTGTCCTCCTCCATGTGCGCGCGCTCGATCTCCACGCGCACGACCTCACCGTCGTCGAGCGTGACGTCGAGGTAGCCGTTGAAGGCGATCGGCTCGTCGTACTGCGACGTCTGGAAGTTCTTCGGCATGTCCGGGTAGAAGTAGTTCTTCCGGGCGAACCGGCACCACTCGGCGATCTCGCAGTTCAGCGCCAAGCCGATCCGGATCGCGCCCTCGACGGCCTTGCCGTTGACGACCGGCAGCGCCCCGGGGAGGCCTAGGCAGGTCGGGCAGACCTTCGTGTTCGGCTCGCCGCCGAACTCGTTCGGGCAGCCGCAGAACATCTTCGTCTTCGTGTTCAGCTCGACGTGGACCTCGAGCCCGAGCACCGGGTCGAACCGCTCGACGACGTCGGCGTAGTCCATCAACTCGGCCACGGCAGTCACTTCGTTCCTCCCAGCTCCGGGACCTTGTGGATGAGCGCCCCGCCGGCGGCGGCGTCGCGGGCGGCCTCATAGGCGGCGCCGACCCGGTAGAGCCGGTCGTCGGCGAGCGCCGGGGCCATGATCTGCAGGCCGACCGGCAGGCCGTCCTCGTCGGAGAGCCCGCTCGGCACGCTCATCGCGGCGTTGCCGGCGAGGTTCGACGGGATCGTGCACAGGTCGGCGAGGTACATCGCCATCGGGTCGTCAACGCGCTCGCCGATCTTGAACGCCGTGGTCGGCGTCGTGGGCGAAACGAGGACATCGACCTTTTCGAAAGCAGCGTCGAAGTCACGCGTGATGAGCGTGCGCACCTTCTGCGCCGAGCCGTAGTAGGCGTCGTAGTAGCCGGACGACAACGCGTAGGTGCCCAGCATGATCCGCCGCTTGACCTCGGCGCCGAAGCCCTTCTCCCGCGTGAGCGACATGACCTCTTCGGCGCTGTGCGTGCCGTCGTCGGCGACGCGCAGGCCGTAGCGCATGGCGTCGAACCGCGCGAGGTTCGACGAGCACTCGCTCGGCGCGATCAGGTAGTACGCGGGCAGCGCGTAGACGAAATTCGGACAGGACACCTCGACGACGTCGGCACCGAGCGCCCGCAGCTGCTCGACCGCGGCCTGGAACGACCGCAGCACGCCCGGCTGGTAACCGTCGCCACCGAATTCCTTCACGACGCCGACCTTGACGCCCTTCAGGTCACCGTTCGCGCCCTCGCGCGCAGCGGCGACGACCGGCGGCACCGGCGCGTCGATGGACGTCGAGTCCCGCGGGTCGTACCCGGCGATGACCTCGTGCAGCAGGGCGGCGTCGAGCACCGTCCGCGCGCAGGGCCCGGCCTGGTCGAGCGACGACGAGAACGCGACCAGCCCGTACCGCGACACCCCGCCGTAGGTCGGCTTGACCCCGACGGTCCCGGTGACGGACCCGGGCTGCCGGATCGACCCACCGGTGTCGGTCCCGATGGCGATGGCGGCCTCGAACGCCGCGATCGACGCCGACGAGCCACCGCCCGACCCGCCCGGGATGCGGGCGTGGTCCCACGGGTTGTGCGTCGGGCCGTACGCCGAGTTCTCGGTCGACGACCCCATGGCGAACTCGTCCATGTTGGTCTTGCCGAGGATGACGACACCGGCCTCGCGCAACTTGCGCGTCACGGTCGCGTCGTACGGCGGCAGCCAGCCTTCGAGCGTTTTCGAACCACAGGTCGTCGGCACGCCCTCGGTGGTCAGGACGTCCTTGAGCGCGAGCGGCACGCCCGCCAGGGCCGACGCGGGCGCGTTGCCCTCGGCGATGCCCTCGTCGACCTTCTTGGCCGCGGCCAGCGCACCCTCGGTGTCGACGTGCAGGAACGCGTGGATGTGGTCGTCGACCTCGGCGATCCGGTCCAGGTGGGCCTGCGTGACCTCGACCGCGGACACCTCACGCGAGTGGATCTTCGCCGCCAGCTCGGCGGCGGTCAGCTTGATGAGCTCGCTCACTGCTCTTCCCCCAGAATCCGCGGCACCCGGAAACGGCCCTCTTCGGCGGCCGGCGCACCGGCCAGCGCCTGCTGCTGTGTGAGCCCGGGGACGACCACGTCCTGTCGGAAGACGTTCGTCAGCGGCACGGCGTGCGACGTGGGCGGCACGTCGGCGGCGGCGACCTCGCTCACCTTGGCCACCGAGTCCAGGATCTGGTCGAGCTGGCCGGCGAAGACGTCGAGCTCGTCGTCGGTCACGGCCAGCCTGGCCAGCTTCGCGAGGTGCGCGACCTCGTCTCGGGAAATGTTGGGCACGCGGGTGACTCCCGGGTTGTGCTGTGCGGGTTGTCTCGGAAGCTGCAAGTCTATGGTGACGGCGTCGGCGGACTCGACTGGGTTACGCCCGGCGCAGCCTGGCTGCCGTCCGGCGACGCTCACATCCCGCCCGGCGGACAGCAGGTCCCGCGGGCCGGGTGGGTCTGTCACAATCGGCGACCGGCATCGAGCGTCCCACGGCAAGGCTGGGACGCCAGAGGTGAGAGGGGCGCGTGGTGTCGTTCCTGATCCGGGTCCTCCTTCCGGACAGCCCGGGGACCCTCGGCGCGGTCGCCACGGCGCTCGGCACGGTAGGCGCCGACATCCTCAGCGTGGACGTCGTCGAGCGCGGCAGCGGCATCGCCGTCGACGACCTGGTGGTCGAGCTCCCGTCGGGCCGTCTTCCCGACGCGCTGATCACGGCAGCGGAGAGCGTCGAGGGCGTCGAAGTGGACGCGGTCCGGCCCTACGCGGGCGTTCTGGACACGCACCGCGAGCTCGAGCTCGTCGAAGAGATCGCCGCGCAGCCGAAGTCCGGCCTCGACATCCTTGCCGAGGGCGTTCCCCGCATCGTGCGCGCCGGCTGGGCGATGATCGTCGAACATTCGGAGACCGGTGCGGTCCGCCTGGCCTCGTCCAGCGCCGCCCCGGAAACCCCGATCACCGACCTGCCCTGGCTGCCGCTCGAACGCGCGACGGTCCTCGACAGCGAAGAGGCCTGGATCCCGGAGACGTGGAAGGAGCTCGGCACCGAGCTCGCCGCGACCCCGCTCGGCAAGCCGGGCAAGGCACTGCTCGTCGCCCGCCCCGGCGGCCCGAACTTCCGCGCAGCCGAGGTCGCCCGGCTCACCCACCTCGCCGGCATCGTCGCTGTCGTCCTCGACGGCTAGCGAGAAGCCCGACAGGTCGCCGAAGGGACGAGCCCGCGCGGGCTCGTCCCTTTCTCGACAAAGCCCAGGTCAGACGTCGATCTGATACGCGATCAGGGTGACGTGCGGGAACGGCCGCCAATCCCGCTCGGCCAGGCGCGTGAACCCGAGACGCTCGTAGAGCCGATGCGCGCTGGGCATCCGGTCGAGGCTGCTCAGCACCACTTTCCGGAGCCCCAGCGCGCGAGCGCGGTCGAACACGGCCTTGATCAAGGCCTCGCCGACACCGCGACCGCGTGCCGACGGCGCCACCGCCAGCATCCGGAACTCCAGCTCCCCTGGACGCGAGATCTCGGCGTACGAAGACCCCGGGTGCACGACGGTCACGGTGCCGACCACCGCACCCGTCCCATCCACCGCGACCAGGACCTCGGCTTCCGAGGCCCGCCGGGCGACGTCACGCAACGTCGCGTCGTAGCCGACGTCTTCGGCCAGATGACCATCAGCCTCGTACGCCTGCACCGTGACCTCGCCCGCCGCGGCGTACTCGGCGGCCCGAGGCGGCCGGATCTCGACGTCACCCATCAGTCTCCCCAGTTTCTTCCTCGGCGGGCTCCTCGCCGGCCGGCAGCGCCACCTCCCGCGCCGCGTCGGGGCCCTGCTCCAGCAGAACGCGGAAGCCGGCCTCGTCGAGCACCGGCACCTTGAGCTGAACCGCCTTGTCGTATTTCGAACCAGGCGAATCCCCGACGACGACGAAGGCGGTCTTCTTCGACACCGACCCGGCTGCCTTGCCACCGCGGGCCATGATGACCTCTTTTGCCTCGTCTCGGGAGAACCCGTCGAGCGAGCCCGTCACCACGATCGAAAGGCCCTCGAGGTTGCGCGGGATCGAGTCGTCCCGCTCCTCCTCCATCCGCACGCCGGCGCGTCGCCACTTTTCGACGATCTCCCGGTGCCAGCCGACCTCGAACCACTCCTGCGTTGCGCGGGCGATGGTCGGGCCGACGCCGTCAACGTCCGCGAGCTCCTCCTCGGTGGCCTGCTCGATGCGCTCGATCGAGCCGAACTCGCGCGCCAGCGCCTGCGCCGCGGTCGGCCCGACGTGCCGGATCGACAAAGCGACCAGCACCTTCCACAACGGCCGGTCCTTCGCCACCTCCAGATTGGCGAGCAGCTTCCGCGCGTTCGCGGACAATTCGCCGGCCTTGGTGCGGAATAGCTCAACCTCGGCGAGGCTGTCCTCGTCGAGGTCGAAGACGTCGCCCTCGTCGGCGATCACCCGCGCGTCGAGCAGCGCGGCCGCCGCCTCGTACCCGAGGACCTCGATGTCGAACGCGCCGCGCCCGGCGAGGCTGAACAGGCGTTCCCGCAGCTGCGCGGGGCAGAAACGGCTGTTCGGGCAGCGGATGTCCTTGTCGCCTTCCTTCTGGTAGGCGAGTTCCGTGCCGCAGGCAGGGCAGTGGGCGGGCATGACGAACTCTCGTTCGTCACCGGTCCGCGCGTCCACCACCGGTCCGAGCACCTCGGGAATGACGTCACCGGCCTTCCGGATGACGATCCGGTCCCCGATCAGCACCCCCTTGCGCTTGACCTCTTCCTGGTTGTGCAGGGTGGCCCGGGCGACGGTCGAACCCGCGACCTTGACCGGCTCGGTTACGGCGAACGGCGTCACCCGCCCGGTCCGGCCGACGTTGACCTGGATGTCCAGCAGCGTCGTGATGGCTTCCTCGGGCGGGTACTTGTAGGCGATCGCCCACCGCGGCGCGCGCGACGTCGTGCCGAGCCGTCGCTGCAACGCCACCCTGTCGACCTTGATGACCACGCCGTCGATCTCGTGCTCGGCGTCGTGCCGATGTTCACCCCAGTAGGTGATGTGCGCAGTGAGTTCGTCGGCCGACGTCAGGACCTTGCTGTGCGGAGACACCGGCAGGCCCCACGCCGCCAGCGCGTCGTATGCCTCCGACTGACGCTGGGGCTCGAAACCGTCGCGCTTGCCGAGCCCGTGGCAGATCAGCCGCAGCCGCCGCTCGCGCGTGATCTTCGGGTCCTTCTGCCGCAGCGAGCCGGCCGCGGTGTTGCGCGGGTTCGCGTACGGCGGTTTCCCCGCTTCGACCATCTTCGCGTTCAGCTCGAGGAAGTCCTCGACGCGGAAGTAAACCTCGCCGCGCACCTCGACCAGGGCGGGCACAGGGAACTGGTCGGTGCCGGTCAGCGTCTCCGGGACTTGGTCGAGCGTGCGGACGTTGAGCGTGACGTCTTCGCCGGTCCGGCCGTCGCCGCGGGTGAGCGCCCGGGTGAGGTGGCCGTTTTCGTACAAGAGGTTGATCGCCAGGCCGTCGATCTTCAGCTCGGCCAGGAACTCGGTCTGCCCGACCTCCTTTTCGACGCGCTCCACCCACGCCAGGAACTCGTCCTGGTCGAACACGTTGTCCAGGCTGAGCATGCGCTCGAGGTGGTCGTACGCGGTGAACTCGGTCGAGAACGTGCCCCCGACGCGTTGGCTCGGCGAATCGGGCGTGACCAGCCCGGGGTACTCGTCCTCGAGCTGCTGCAGTTCGCCTAGCAGCTCGTCGAACTGCCCGTCGGAGATGATCGGCGAGTCCAGGACGTAGTAGCGGAACTGGTGGTTGCGCAGTTCCTCGGCGAGGGCGCCGTGCCGCTCACGCACATCCGCCGGGACGTCGGTCACGTCCTCGGCGCTCTGGTCCTGGGGAAGGTCGGTGCTGCTCACGGGTGGTAACCCTAGCCGGAGGCACCGACATTTTCGTCCGGTCCGCCGCCCAGCCCGCGGACCAGTTCGCGGAACTCCAGAAGGGTGATGGCGCCGGCCGGCTCGGCCTCCGCGGTCTCGACGCGCCGTAACCGTTCGGCGGCGAGCCGTTCACCCAATGTGGCGTCGAGTGGCAGGAAGGTCATGGTCCGTCGGGTGGCGTCGTCGAGGTCGCCGAAGCGCGGGTGGAAGACCGCGACGTCGACGACGTGCTCGTCGTCGTCCACCTGAGCGACGACCCGGACGTCGGCCAGCGCGATCCGGTGCTCGCCGAGGTTGACCGTGACCTCGGTCGGATCGGGCACCGGCGGGACCGAGTCGTGGTATTCCCAGATCGCGTCGTCCGGCGGCGCGGCGGCCCGCCACGCGTCGGTGAACGGCCGCACCTCGGGATCTTCCTGACCGGTCACGACCAGCGCGTAGATCGCCTGGCGACCACGCTCCAGCGAGAAGTGCAGCCGCGGGTGCAGCGCTTCCACCAGCTGACAGAGCTCGTGCTCGACCCGGTGTGGCTCGCCCTCCCCCAAAGCTGCGCTGACCATCGGCAGCAGCTCGAACCAGCCGTGCCAGAACGCCTCCGCGGCGGCGGCCGGGTCATCCGGCACGGGCTGCTCGGGCCACGCGGTGCGCGGGTCGGGCGGATCGGCGGCGGCGGTCTTGCGGCGGAACAAACGCATGGTTTCGGGTGGTCCTCGTTCGGTCGGCTACCTCGGCAACGCTACTTGCCCGCCGAGGCGGACGTCGGCGAGTCGTGTAATTCCGTCACCAGCCTTCCGGCGGCTCCACGAAGGCTTTCCCGAGGTCCCGGGTGAGCGAGAGGGCCCGGCGCATCCATTCCGGCGTCGCGCCGGCGAGGCCGCAAGCGGGCGTCGGCACTGCCCGGTCGGCGAGGACGCTGCGGTTGAAACCGAGCCTGTCGGCCAGCCGGAACGCCGGCTCGCCGACGTCCTTCAGGCTCGGCGAGGCACCGGACACCGTTGTCGGCACCGCGCCCAGGAACAGCGTGGCCCCGCCGTCCCACACCTCGCCGATCTCGTCGAGGAACGCGGCGGAGGCACCGTCGAGCGCGGCGAGGTCGAAGGCCAAGGCGTCCGCGCCGGCCTCCCGCAGCAGGCCGAGGGGCGGTTTCGCGGCGCAGCAGTGCAGGATCACCGGGCGGTCGGTGATCCGCCGGGCGCCCTCGATCACGGTGGTGAGGAGCTGACGGGCCTCGGGCTCCGGCACCGCAGCGACGTTCCCGTAGCCGGACGGCGTCGACAGGCCCCCGGCCAGCACAGCGGGCAACGACGGTTCGTCGAACTGGACCACCACCGGCGCGCCGGTCCTGGCCCGCACCTCCGCGACGTGTTCGGCCAGGCCGTCCAACAGGGACGACGTGAAGTCCCGCAAGGCCCCGCGGTCGGTGAGCACTCGATGGCCTCGGGGCAGTTCGATTCCCGCGCCCAGTGTCCACGGTCCGGCCAGCTGGACCTTGAAGACCGGCGGGGTGATCCCGGCCTTTTCCCGGGCCTCCTGCACGGCGTCGAGATCCCAGCGGAGCAGGTCGACGGCACGTCGATGCTCATGCCCGGGCCGAGACGCAACGCGGTAGCCACTCGGCACGACGTCGACGGCCAGGTCGACGAGCAGCGCGGCAGTCCGGCCGAGCATGTCCGCGCCGACCCCACGGGCCGGCAGCTCGGGCAGGTGCGGGAAGTCGGGCAGCTCGCCGAACACGACCGCGGCCGCTTCGGCGGGGTCCTTGCCCGGCATCGAGCCGATCGCCGTCGCGGCGCCGCTGGGCCAGATTCGCTCACTCACGACCACCGATTCTGGTCGATCTCCGAGTGCGGGCACCGGCCGGGGCGCCGGGATGCGGACATTCACCGCATATCCCTTGACCGACACCATGGGCGTGTCCACGACGATAGGCTGACCGGCCATGACGAGTTCGCCACCGCAGCCGGGCTGGTACCCGGACGCGCGGGACCCCCGTCTGCACCGATGGTGGGACGGCCGGGCCTGGACCGCCGACACCCGGCCTGCTCAGCAGTTCCCGCCACCGAGCGATTCCGAACCGATCGAACTGGACATCGAACGCGCCCACGACCCGGCCCGGATCCAGGACCAGGTCAATCGCGCGACACGCGGCCGAGGCGCCGCCCGCGGCGGGGGCGGGACGCTGTTCACCGAGCCGGTCCTCGTGGTCAACCAGCGCGCCAAGCTGATCGAGATGGCCAACGAGTTCGGCGTCTTCGACCAGCACGGCAACCAGCTCGGCGGGGTCGTCGAGGTGGGTCAGAGCACGCTGAAGAAGGCGATCCGGCTACTGACCAACTACGACCAGTTCCTCACCCACAAGTTCGAGGTCCGCGACGCCAACCACAGCACCGTGCTCAAGGTGACGCGGCCGGCGAAGGTGTTCAAGTCCCGGTTCCTGGTCACCCGGGCCGACGAGACGCCGATCGGCGAGATCGTGCAGGAGAACGTCTTCGGCAAGATCCGGTTCGGTTTCGTCGTCGACGGCCGGTCGATCGGCGGGATCTTCGCCGAGAACTGGCGCGCCTGGAACTTCTCGATCCGCGATCACGCCGGCACCGAGGTCGCCCGGGTGACCAAGACCTGGGGCGGGTTCCTCAAAGCCGCCTTCACGACGGCGGACAACTACGTCGTGGAAATCCCCCACCCGCTGCCGGATCCGCTCGCCAGCATGGTGGTCGCCGCGGCCTTGACGATCGACACCGCCCTGAAGCAGGACACCGACTGAGCGAGTGACCGGAGTCTCATCTCCTCCCGGTGGACAGCGGGCCCGGCACGGCTCAGGGTGAAGAAAGGCCGGGACGCCGCAGTCTCGCCGGGACGGAGGTCACCGTGGAACCGTTGCCGGAAAGCAGCGACAGGAACTGGACCGAGCCCGGAATCTACGAAGTCTCGTCCGGCGTCTACCGCATCCCGTTGCCGCTGCCCAACGACGCTCTGCGCGCCGTCAACGTCTACGCGGTCACCGACGGCGAGAAGCTGGTCCTGGTCGACTCCGGCTGGGCGCTGACCGTCGCCCGGCAACAGCTCGCCGACGCGCTGGGCGGGATCGGCGCCGGGCTCGCCGACGTCAGCGAGTTCCTCGTCACCCACGTACACCGGGACCACTATTCGCAGGCGGTGGTCCTCCGCCGCGACTTCGGTTCGAAGATCGCCCTCGGCCAGGACGAAGAACCATCGCTCAAAGCGTCCGGCAATCCCGACCGCCTGCCGATGGAAGCCCAGGTCGACCTCTTGTTCCAGGCCGGGGCCCGCGAAGTCGTGGAAGCGCTCGCCCGGCAGTTCGGCACGAACCGGCGACACACGGAAGCCGACCTCTGGGAAGCACCCGACGAATGGCTGACCCCGGGCCCGCGGCCGATCCTGCCCGGGCGCGAATTCGACGTCGTCGCCACTCCGGGGCACACGTCCGGGCACGTCGTCTTCGTCGACGACACGGCCGGCCTGTTGTTCTCCGGTGATCACGTACTGCCGCACATCACGCCCTCCATCGGGTTCCAGCCGGTGCCGGCGGAATTGCCGCTCAACGACTTCATCGACTCGCTGCGCTTGGTGCGCGCCATGCCGGACCGCCGGATGCTCCCGGCCCACGGACCGGTGTCCGAGAGCGTGCACACCCGGGTCGACGAACTGCTGGAGCACCACCGTCAACGGCTCGAGACAGTGGCCTCGCAGATCGTGGCGGGCGCGACTTGCGCGTACGAAGCCGCACACCGGATCGGCTGGACCCGCCGCAACCGCAAACTGTCCGAAATGGACTCCTTCAACCAGATGCTCGCCGTCCTCGAAACCACGGCGCACCTCGACCTCCTGGTCTCCCAAGGAAAGCTGAGCGCCCAGATCGTCGACGGGGTTCGCCGTTACGCGGTGAACTGACGCACGCGCACTGCGGGTAGCCGCCTCGTCGCAGTTGGGTCCACCGACCACCTCCTGCATACTGGGTGAAATGGAGGTCATCCGACGCGCCCGGGCAACGGACATCGAGGCGCTCGTGCGCCTGTTCGGCGCATCGGGCGAGCCCCTGGCAGCCGCGCTCCGGGAACTCATGAACACCCCGTATGTCACGCTGGTCGTGGCCGAGGACGACAACGGCGTCGCCGGCACCGCGCAGCTGACCGTAATCCGAGGCCTTGCCTGGGACGGCGCGCCCCGCGGCTTGCTCGAGGGCATTCGCGCCGCTCGACGTGGCGTGACCAGCGCTCTCCTGACCTGGGGCATCGACGAAGCCCGCCGGCGCGGGTGCGCGCGCATCCACCTCGATTCGGGCCTCAACCGCGGCGACCTGCGGGACTTCTACGCACGATTCGGGTTCGAGTACAGCTACCAAGGCTTCACTCGCGTCCTGTGATACTGACGTCGTGGCCGACTACAGCATCCGCAAGGCACGGCGAGAAGACGTCGAGGCGATCGTGCACATGCTGGCGGACGACCAGCTGGGCGCCACCCGGGACGATCCCGCCGACCTCGAACCGTACCTGCGCGCCTTCGACGAGATCGACGCGGATCCGAACCAGCTTTTGGTGGTTGTCGCGTCGGACGACAAGCCGATCGGCACGTTGCAGCTGACGATCATTCCGGGTCTCGCCAGGCGCGGCGCGCTTCGGGCACAGATCGAGGCCGTGCGCATCCACGCCGACCATCGAGGCACCGGACTGGGTGCCGATCTCGTTCGCTGGGCGATCGACGAGTCGCGGCGGCGCGGGTGCGCCCTTGTGCAACTCACGTCGGACACCTCCCGGAGGGAAGCACACCGGTTCTACGAGCGACTCGGATTCGCCCCCAGTCACACGGGATTCAAGCTCAAGCTCTGACGCGCAACCCCCTACATGCAACCTTGAATATCTGTCCATTTTGGACACCGATCCTCGCGTGATCGCAGACGTCCACGTCGCGCAGGATCCCGAAACAATTGCGATTCGTCAAGAGGAAGGGCGCGAACGGTCCATTCGTGACGTTTTGATGACTTTCCCCGCAAGCCGTCGTACCGTCGAACTCATGACATCTTCACAACCCGTCCACAAGCTCGTCCCGACAACCGCCCAGAGCGCCGACGGAAAACTTCCGCTCGTGCTGCAATCGATCCGCGCCGACCCGAACACGTTGCAGCGCATGAAAGACGACCAGGTCATCGACCTGATCCGAGATACCGACGCGGAGATCTCGAAGCTGCAGGCACTGCAGCTGAGAGCGATCGCGGACCTGAGTGTGCGACGGAGACAGGCGCCCAGCGCGTCATCGGAAGTCGCGTTGGCCCTGTCCACAACGGAACACCGCGCCAGTGCCATCGTTTCCGCGGCCAACGCGCTGATTGCCCGCCTTCCTCGCATGCTGAACCTCATGGACGACGGCCGGCTCGACCTCTATCGCGCCATGAAGGTCACCGATGCGACGGCCTGGCTGTCGCGAGACCACGTCCGCGTCGTCGACGCGACGCTCGAGAATCGGGTCTCGGGACGGAACGCCACCCAGGTCCGCCGGGCCGCGGCCTACGCCGCCGCCCAGGCCGACCCCGAAGGCGCAGCGCTCCGCACCGAGCGAAAGCTCGTCGAACGGCGCTTCACCTTGCACCACCAGGACACCGGCGTGACCCATCTGTCGGTCAACAACGCACCGACCGAGAAGGCAACCGCCGCCTACGCCAGAGTGGACCAGGCCGCCCGGGCGTTGAAGACCGAGGACGAACCGCGCACGCTGGACCAGCTCCGCGCGGACGTAGCCATCGACCTGCTGCTCAGCGGCACCGGTGGCCCGCGCGAACGCACCGAGGTCTTCCTGCACATCGACCTGGCCACCTACGTCGGGCTCAATCAGGCGCCGGCAGCGTTGGCCGGGCGCGGGCCCATCGCGGCTGCGCTGGCTCGCCAGATCATCGGCGGTGCCGGTACGACGCTGCGCCGGGTCCTCACCGACCCGCGGAACGGTCGCGCGGTCGAACTGTCTCCGACGCGGTACTCGCTCGAGCGGGACGAGTTCATCCGCGTCCGTGACCAGGAGTGCCGCCAGCCCGGATGTACCCGCCCCGCACAGAGCTGCGGGACCAGTGCGACCCGGATGAAGGGCGAGGCCGAAGGCGTTGCGGACCAGGCGGTCACCTTCTGCTCGCGGCACAGCAAGCTGAGGGGGCAGCCTGGCTGGGACTACGAGGTGACGCCGGACGGCACCCTCAACGTCACGACACCGGCAGGGAGGGTCCACTCGACAACCCCACCCTCGGTGCACCCTGGCCGCCGACGAGCGAACCGGCTCCGGAACAAGCCCCGGAAGTGACCGCCGCTCAGCGGGTGGCGGCGATCTTCGCGCTGCCTAGGACGACGTCGCCGCCTTCTGCATCAGGGCGGTACAGAACGACGACCTGCCCCGGAGCAACGCCGCGCAACGGCTCTCGCAAGTGCACCGTCATGGTGTCGTTGTCCACGTCGGCAACCGCATCCACGATCCCTCCGTGGGCCCTGACCTGGACCACGCACTCGGTGGGTTCGGTCAACGGTCGGCCGCTGGGCCAGATCGCCCGGTCGGCCTCGATCACCTGGACACCGAGCCCGGCCACGGAGCCGACCTTGACGGAGCCTGACACCGGTTCGAGTGACAGGACGTACCGAGGGCGGCCGTCCGGCGCCGGAGCATCGATGCCCAGGCCCTTGCGCTGGCCAACGGTGAATCCGTGCACTCCGGTGTGCCGACCGAGGACCGCACCCGTTTCCGCGTCCACGAGCTCGCCGGGGCGCTGTCCCAGGCGGTTTTCCAGGAACTTCTTGGTGTCGCCGTCCGGGATGAAGCAGATGTCGTGGCTGTCCGGCTTGTTGGCGACGGAGAGACCTCGTCGCTCCGCCTCGGCCCGCACGTCGGTCTTCCAGGAGCCGCCGAGGGGGAACATCGCGTGGCTGAGCTGCTCCGGTGTCAGGGAGGCAAGCACGTAGGACTGGTCCTTGCCGCTGTCCGCGCTGCGACGCAACTCGGGCACGCCGTCCACCACGGAGAGGCGCGCATAGTGGCCTGTCGCGACCGCATCGAATCCGAGCGCCATCGCCTTCTCGAGGAGCGCCTCGAACTTGATCTTCTCGTTGCAGGTCACACACGGGTTCGGAGTGCGTCCGGCAGCGTATTCGCCGACGAAGGTCTCAACGACCTCTTCGGTGAAGCGCTCGGCGAAGTCCCAGATGTAGAACGGGATTCCGAGGATGTCGGCGGCCCGGCGGGCGTCGTGCGAGTCCTCGATCGTGCAGCACCCGCGCGAGCCGGTCCGCAGGGTCCCCGGTTTGGCCGACAGGGCCAGGTGCACACCGACGACCTCGTGCCCGGCGTCGACCGCGCGCGCCGCGGCGACTGCCGAGTCCACTCCTCCGCTCATCGCGGCCAAAACCCGCATTGCCTTACACCTCTTGCTTCTGGGTCTGCTTGCGCATTCCGGCGAGGCCGGCCTGCCGGGCACGCAGGACAACGCCACCGATCTCCGCGGCCACGGCTTCGACGTCCGCGGCGGTGGATGTGTGGCCAAGGGAGAAACGAAGGGAACCGCGAGCAGCTGCCGGGTCGGCCCCCATGGCGAGGAGCACGTGGCTCGGCTGGGCGACACCTGCCGTGCACGCGGACCCCGTCGAGCATTCGATGCCCTTGGCGTCGAGGAGCATCAACAGGCTGTCGCCGGCGCACCCGGGAAAGGTGAAGTGAGCATGGCTGGGCAGCCGCTCGCCATCTCCACCGTTGAGGACGGCATCGGGTACCTCGCGCTGGACAGCTTCCACGAGCCCGTCCCGAAGCTCCGCGACACGCTTCGCGTAGTCGGCTCGGGTCGCGACGCTGGTTCGAACTGCGGTGGAAAAACCCACGATCGCCGGGACGTCCAGGGTGCCGGAGCGGACGTTGCGCTCCTGGCCGCCGCCGTGCAGGAGGGGTGCACACGGTACGTCGCGCCCCAGCAGAAGCGCTCCCACGCCGAACGGGCCACCGAGCTTGTGCCCGGTCAGGGTGAGCGCAGCGGCTCCGCTGGCGGCGAAGTCGACCGGAGCGGCCCCGACGGCCTGAACCGCGTCGGTGTGGAACGGGATGTCGAACTCGGCGCACACCGCCGCCAGCTCGGCGATCGGGTTGATCGTGCCGACCTCGTTGTTCGCCCACATCACGGTGGCCAGCGCCACGGTCTCGGGGTCTGCGGTGATGGCGGCCCGCAGGACGTCGGGCGACACTCGGCCCTGGCCGTCCACCTCGAGCAACGTGACCTCGGCGCCGCCCTGAGTTTCAAGCCATTCGACGGTGTCCAGCACGGCGTGGTGCTCCGCGGCTCCGCACAGAATGCGACGACGCTGCTCCTGCTCGCCCCGGCGGGCCCAGTAGATGCCCTTGATCGCGAGGTTGTCGCTCTCGGTCCCCCCGCCGGTGAAGATCACCTCGGAGGGGCGGGCGCCCAGCGCCTCGGCGATGGTTTCGCGGGCTTCCTCGACCATCCGGCGGGCCCGGCGGCCCGAAGAGTGCAGCGCCGAGGCGTTGCCCACGGTGGACAGCGCCTCGGTCATCGCCGTTATGGCTTCGGGCAACATCGGTGTGGTCGCCGCGTGGTCGAGATAGGTCATCGCTGTTCCAGGGTAGTCCGCTCCAGCGCGTGACGAAGCCCACCCTGGCCCTCGAAGTGGGCTGTCACACCTTTGACGGCCACCGGCCGGTCAGCCGGACCCCCACCATCGCGAGCGCCACCAAGGCCACCGTGAGCAGGGCCATCGCCGGCGACGGGTCGAGAACCGAGCCGACCGCGCCGAGCAGGACCCCGCCCAGGCCGATCAGCAGCGCGGATCCGACCCAGTCCGCGAGCTGCATCGCCGAGGTGTTGAAGCCGCGCTCACCCTCGGGTGAGTAGCGGAGCAGGAGGACGGAGATGGCCGGCATCGCGATCCCCATCCCCGCGCCGCCGACCGCGCAGGCCACGAATGCGACCCAGCCGGGGAACCACGGCTGGGAAACCAGGCCGAAGCCGACCAGGCCGGCCGCGACCAGCCAGAACCCGGTGCGCAGCGATGCCTCCCTCGACCAGCCGAGGTAGCGGCCTTGCGCTGCCGACGCCGCGGACCAGCCCAGGGCCGTGATCGTCAGCGGCAGGCCGGCCAGAGCCGGGCTGTAACCGTGGACTGCGCTCATCGTCAGCGGGAGATATGCCTCCATCCCCGCGTACGCGCCGGCGATCAGGGCACGGGAAGCGACAACCGTCGGCAGGCCGGGGCGTGAGGTCAACGTCCCGGCCGGCAGCAGCGTCCGGAGGGCGTAGCCCAGCGCGATCAGCCCGACCACGCCGTAGCCGAGCGCGACGAGCGACTGGTGCTGAGCCGCCCACGTCAGCGCCGCCACACCGAGCGCGGCGATGATCGCCTGCGGCACGTTCGCGCGTCGGCCGCCGGTGGCGGGTTCGTGCGTGGGTAGGCGCCGGACGACAACGACCAGCATGAGCACGCCGACGGCCACGAACGGAACCAAGCCGAGGAAGACCCAGCGCCAGCTGACACTGACCGTCACGACCCCGGCCACCGAAGGGCCGATCACCGCAGGAAGGACCCAGGCGGCGGCGTTCGCGGCGTAGATCACCGGACGTTCGTGGTCCGTGAACGTCAGCGCGATCAAGAGCGAGACCGAGACGAGGAGCAGACCCGAACCGAAGCCCTGTAGAGCGCGGCCGAGGAGGAGCATCGGCATTCCGCTCGCCGTCCCCGCGACCACGAGACCAGCCGCGAACAACAACGGCCCGGCGAGCAGCGCCGGCGCCGGGCCGCGGCGGTCGCCGACCCGGCCTGAGAGCACCGTCGCGACCACGCTGGAAATCAGGAAGATCGTGAACGGCCACGAATAGAGCGACAACCCGTCGAGGTCGGCGACCAGGGTGGGCATCGCCGTCGCCACGCCCATGCTTTCGAACGCGACCAACGTGACCACGAGCAGCAGCGCGATCGTGGTCAGCCGGTGTTCCGCGGTCCAGAGCACACTTCGGCGACGGGGTGCCGAGTCGATCGTCGAGGCCATGATCAGCAGCCTGCAACCTCCAGCTCGGTGGAGGTCAAGGCGTTTTAGGCGGAGCGGCGCACCACCGGTTCCAGCGGCAGGTCGCGGGCGAGCGCGGCCGCTTCGCCGCGGGAACTCACGTCCAGCTTGTCGAGGATGTTCCGGACATGGAACTTCACCGTGTGCTCGCTGAGCTGCAGTTGTTCGGCGATCTGCCGGTTTCGCAGCCCCTGGGAGATACCGGACAGGACCTCCAGCTCGCGCGGGTTGAGCCGGTCGAGGGGGCGCAACTCCGGCGGCTCGGCCACGCCGAGCGGAAGGACCGCCGTGACCGTCGTCCCCCAATCCGGCACGGCGTCGACCTCCCAGTGGCCGCCGAGAGCTGTGAGGCGCTCGGTCAGTCCTCGGGGCGGGATCGCGTCGGCGACTTCGGGGCAGTCGTCGCGGACCGTGATCCGGAGGACCGATCCGTCCACGCGCCAGGACGCCCTCAAGCGCGTGGTCGCGGGACGGTCCAACGCCGCGAGTAACAGGCCGCGGGTCAGCGTCCGTGCCGTGTGGGCGATGTCCTGCGGCAGGGACGCGGTACCGACCGGGTCGGCGAGGTCGACATCGACCTCCGCGTGCCGGATCAGGTCGGCCAGCTGGGTTTTGAGGACAGCGAATGCCGCGTCGGTCGGTTCGGCGGACAGGACCTGGTCGCGGTCGACGACGCCTTTGAGCTCCAGCAGCGCGCCGGCGGCGAGGTCGACCGCGGTCCGGCGGGCAGCGGCGTCGGAGAGCCGGCCGGAGCGGAGGACCGACAGAAGGGTGACCAGGGTTGCCGCGTGCGTCTGGCCGAGGTCGGTGATCACCTGGGCGCGGGCGGAGGCCGCGGCGAGGCTGCCGGCCAGGACGTCCGGCCCCGGATCCGCCGCCCGCTGGCCCGCGTCCGTACTGACGATGTGCCACAGCCGAGCCGCCAGCTCCAGCTCCGCGGGCGGGGGTTCCGCGGCCTCCGGCACCACGGCGAGCACCGCGCCCTGGCCGACGGCCGGTGTCGAAGCCAGCAGGACCAGACGGCGCTCGACGCCCCCGAGCACGCCGTCGGTCACCAAGGCCTTGCCCGGCACGCTGCGGTCGGCCAGCCGCTGCAGTTCGACGCTCGTCACGGCCTGCGTGACCGCTTCGTCGCCGATGACCTTCAAGGGGCTGCGGGGACAGTCACCCGTCTGCATCGCGGCCGCGCGGTGCGGGATCAGCCTCCCCAGCTCGGCGGCGAACCGGCTGAGCAGCTGGGACCGCGGCGCCGACAGGAGCCGCTCGACGACGTCGAGCACGTGCCGCGGATCCGACCAGGAAGCGTCCATGGTCCCCAAGGTAGGCGCGTCCGCGGTCCGGCGACCTGCTCGTCCGGCTAGTGAACACTGCTCGTCCGGGCGGTTCGGCGGCTCCGCTTGGCGAGTTGACTTCCGGGGGAGGACATTCGAACCGAAGGTCACGAACCGAGGAGCGAGAAACACCATGCGAGCGATCACCTTCTCCGCATACGGCGGACCGGAAGTCCTGCAGCTGTCCGACGTCCCGGCACCGGAGCCCGGTCCGGGTCAGGTGCGGCTGGCCGTGCGGGCGGCCGGGGTCAACCCGATCGACTGGAAGATCCGCGCCGGCGCCATGCAGCAGAACTTCCAGGTCCCGTTCCCGCACATCCCCGGCCTGGAGGTCGCCGGGGTCGTCGACGCCGTCGGGGAGGGCGCGGACTTCGCCGTGGGCGACGAAGTGTTCGGTTGGTCGGAGACCGGTGCCTACGCCGAGTACGCGCTCGCGAAGGCGGTCGCGCCGAAGCCCGCGAGCCTTTCCTGGGCGGACGCCGCCGCATTGCCGGTCGCCGGCGAAACCGCGCTTCGCGTCCTCGGGCTGCTCGAGGTCCGTGAGGGCGAGACGCTGCTGCTCCACGGCGCCAGCGGCACGGTCGGGCGGTTCGCCGCTCAGGTCGCGGTGGCCCAGGGCGTGACCGTCGTCGGGACCGGAGGAAGCCGGAGCCTCGACGACCTCAAGTCGCTGGGTGTCGTTCCCGTGCTCTACGGCGAAGGCTGGGTGGAGCGGGTCCGCGAGGTCACGTCCGGGCCGGTGGACGCCGTCTTCGACGCCGCCGGGCACGGGGTGCTGCCGGGGTCGGTCGAGCTGCGGGGCACCAAGGACCGGATCGTCACCATCGCCGATGCCGCCGCCTTCGAGCTGGGGATCCCGTTCTCCAGCGGGGGCGAGCAAAGCCGCGAGGTCCTCACCGGGATCGCCGGCTGGGTGACCGATCGCGGACTCCGCATCGCGCAAGGCAAGAGCTATCCCCTGGCCGAGGCGGCCGCGGCGCAGGTCGAGAGCGAGGGCGGGCACCCTGGCGGAAAATTGACCATCGCCGTCGGCTGACCGACGGGACCCAATCCGGGCCTGTCGCCGGATCGCGGCGACAGGGCCCGGATCACTTCGCGGGAGGCGAAGCCAGTGGGGCCGCCTGGCGGCGCGGGGTCCGGCGCCGCTGCTGGGCCGGGATCTGCACCGTGCCGAGGGCGGAATGGACCGCGGACTCGGCGAGAGCGGCCAGTTCGCGACGGGTTTCCGCCCGGCCGGGGGCGATCTCGGGGCAGACGTGGATCTCGAGCACCAGACCGCGCAGAGCCGCCACCCGGCGCAGCGACGCGATCAGCGACTCCGGCCCGATGAACGCCGGACGGCTGGTCTCGCGGCCGTCGGCGAGGCGGTAGCGCAACGCGATCGGGCGCACCGGGACACCGCCGTCGATGGCTGCCTGGAACGTCGCCGTCGTGAAGCGGCCGGAGGCCAGCCCGCACCACGTCGTGCCCTCCGGGGTCACGCTCACCAGCGAGCCCGTCCTCAGCGCGTCGGCCAGCGACGCCATCGTGGCCGGCAACGTCGTCAGCCGCTCCCGGTCGAGGAAGATGCTGCCGCCGCGGCGGACCAGGCCGCCGAGCACCGGCCAGCTCGCGATCTCCTTCTTGGCCAGCGCGCGCATCGGCCGCAGCGCGTTGATCGCGACGATGTCCAGCCACGAGATGTGGTTGTTGACCACCAGCGCGCCGCGGCCCGCGGGTGCGGTCAGGAAGTCCGCGCCGCCCCGGATGTCCAACCGGACGCCGAACGCCCGCAGCACGCCGCGGAAGATCAGCCGGAGCAGGCGCTCGCGGCCCGGAGCGACCAGCAGCAAGGGCGCCGACGCCAGAGCCGCGAGGACCACCGAAATCGCCGCCGCGAAGCGCAGGACCCGTCGCGGGAGGCCGACCACCGGGTCGTCGGTGGTGAGGCAGCCGTCGCCGCACGGCGAGGCCGGCATCCAGGCGTGGCTCATCCCTGGACCCCGAGGAAGAACTTGAGGTACCGCTCGTCGACGTTGTGCAGGTCCAGCAGGACGAAAAAGTCCGCGACGCCGAAGTCGGCGTCGAGCGCGGGCGGCCCGCAGACCTTGGCGCCGAGCCGGACGTAACCCTTGATCAGCGGCGGCAGGGTGGGCCGCGCGGGGCGTTCGATGCCCGAGGCGTTCCACGGGATCAACGGCGTGACGCGCGTGACCTCGTCGGAGTAGTGCTTGGCGCGCAGGACGTCCCACACGCCGGCGGCGACGGAACCGTCGTCCACCAGCGGGACCGACGCGCAGCCGGCGAGGTAGCGGTGGCCGGAAAGCAGCATGTAGCGGGCGATCCCGGCCCAGACCAGGCTGACGACGGCGCCGCTGCGGTGGTCCGGGTGCACGCACGACCGGCCGGTTTCGACCAGCGACGGGCGCAGGTTCTCGAGCGCCGTCAGGTCGAATTCACTGTCGGCGTAAAGCTTCCCGGCCTGGGCGGCGCGCTCCGGCGGCAGCATGCGGTAGCAGCCGACGATCTCGCCCGTGTTGTCGTCGCGGACCACGAGGTGGTCGCAGAACTCGTCGAACTCGTCGACGTCGAGACCGGGCCGCGGGGAGTGGAGGCGCGCACCCATTTCCTCGGCGAAAACCCGGTGCCGCAGTTTCTGTGCCGCAACCACTTCGTCGTTCGCGTGCGCGATGAGAAGCGAGTACCGGGGAGCGTCGGCGGGGAGCTCGGCACCCGCCTGATCAGTGCTGACGAGGAGCTGTGACGTCGTCATGGTCAAGGTGTACCTGCGCGTTGGAAGCCGCGGAGAGTGCCATCCGATGACCGATTAGTGCACGTTCAGTGAATGGCGGGTTCTCAGGCTCTTCTCAGGTCCCGGAACGCGCGAAGGGCCTCCCGGGACGACCCGGGAGGCCCTTCGACGGGGCTGGAATCAGCCCTTGCGCTTCTCGACCGCCTCGGTCAGCTGCGGCGCGACGTTGAACAGGTCGCCGACGATGCCGAAGTCGGCGATCTCGAAGATCGGCGCCTCCGGGTCCTTGTTGACGGCGATGATCGTCTTCGACGTCTGCATGCCGGCGCGGTGCTGGATCGCGCCGGAAATGCCGAGCGCGATGTACAGCTGCGGCGACACGGTCTTGCCGGTCTGGCCCACCTGGAACTGCGCCGGGTAGTAGCCGGAGTCGACAGCCGCACGCGACGCGCCGACGGCCGCGCCGAGCGAGTCGGCCAGCTTCTCGACGACGTCGAACTTCTCGGCCGAGCCGACGCCGCGGCCACCGGAGACCACGATCGAGGCCTCGGTCAGCTCCGGCCGGTCACCGCCGGTCACCGGCTCGACGCCGGTGATGCGAGTCGCCTTGGCCGCGTCGACCGCAGGGAGCTCGACGGTCTCCTCGGCCGCCGCGCCCTCCGCGGGCTCGGCCTCGACCGCGCCCGGGCGGATCGAGACGACCGGCGCGCCCTTGGCGGACTTGGACTTGACCGAGAACGCGCCACCGAAGATGGACTGGTCGATGACACCGTCGCCGTTGACGCCCACGGCGTCGTAGATCAGGCCGGAGCCCAGGCGCACGGCCAGCCGGGCGGCGACCTCCTTGCCCTCACCGCTGGCGGTGACGAGCACGGCCGCCGGGGACGCCTGCTGCGCGAGCGCGGCGAGCACGTCCACCTTGGGCGTGACCAGGTAGTTCGCGGCGTCGTCGCCTTCCGCGACATACACCTTGGCGGCGCCGTGCGACGCCAGCGCGTCCTTCGCCTTCGCGGCGGTCCCGGTCGGGCCGACGACGACGGCCGACGGCTCACCGAGCGCGCGGGCGGCGGTCAGCAGCTCGAGCGTGACCTTCTTGACCTCACCGTCGACGTGGTCGACGAGGACGAGTACTTCAGCCATGTTCTTGTTCCTCCTCGAAGAGCCGTTGTCAGATGAGCTTCTGGCCGACCAGGTACTCGGCGACCTTGGTGCCGCCGTCACCCTCGTCCTCGGCCTTCTCGCCGGCGGTGCGCGGCGGCTTCGGCGCGGACTCGGTCACCTGGGACCACGCGTTGGCGAGACCGACCTCGCCCGCGTCGACGCCCAGGTCGGCGATGGTGAACGTCTCGACCGGCTTCTTCTTCGCGGCCATGATGCCCTTGAAGGACGGGTAGCGCGGCTCGTTGATCTTCTCGCCGACGCTCACGATCGCGGGCAGGCTCGCCTCGAGGTGGGTCAGGCCGTCCTCGGTCTCGCGGGTGGCTTTGATCGTCGAGCCGTCGACGGTCAGCTCGCGCACGTAGGTGACCTGCGGCAGGCCCAGCAGCTCGGCGAGGATCGCCGGGATGGCGCCGCCGCGGCCGTCGGAGGACTCGTTGCCGGCGATGACCAGGTCGAAGCCCTCGACCTTGCCGATCGCGGCGGCGAGGACCTTCGCGGTGGCGATCGCGTCGGAGCCGTGCAGCGCCTCGTCGGAGACGTGGATGGCCTTGTCGGCGCCCATGGACAGCGCCTTGCGGATGGCGTCGGTCGCGCGGTCCGGGCCCACCGAGATCACGGTGACCTCACCCTCGCCGGCTTCCTTGATCTTCAGCGCCTCTTCGACGGCCTTCTCGTTGATCTCGTCGAGCACGGCGTCGGCGGATTCGCGGTCAAGGGTGTGGTCGGACCCGTTGAGCTTCCGCTCCGAGTAGGTGTCCGGTACCTGCTTGACCAGGACGACGATGTTGGTCATGGGTCTGCTTCGACCTCCCGGTTCGTGGCCCGCGGTCGACCACGGGACAGTGCTCTACTGGCCGGTAGATTAGGGCCATTCGGCGCGCGGGACCCGTCGAGGTGACGCCATTCACCTGGATGCGCAATCTAGTGGGACCATCGTCCCAGTAGTCGACCGGTTACCCCACCCGAACTGCCGTTCGTCCGATCGGACCAACCACGGCCTACTGGCGGTGGGTGTCAGGCATTAACCTCCCCCACCATGCCCGCGCGCATCGCCGTCATCACCGACTCGAGCTCCTGCCTGCCCGACCTCGTCGCTTCTCGCTGGGCGATCGGCGTCGTCCAGATCCAGCTGAGCCTGGGCAGCCACTACGACGACGAAAACCGCTTCGACCGCGGCGAAGTGATCGACGCCATGAGAGCCGGGCAGGTGATCGCCACGGCGCCCCCGGACCCGGGGGCGTTCTTCTGGGCCTACCAGGAGGCGGCTACCTCCGGCGCGACCGCCATCGTCAGCATCCACATCTCCGGGCGCATGTCCGACACCGTCCGCGCGGCCCGGGAGGCCGCCCAGCAGGTCCGCATCCCGGTGCACGTCCTGGACAGCCGGACCACCGGGATGAGCCTCGGCTTCGCCGCCGTGTCCGCCGCGCGGGCGGCCGCGGCCGGCGCGGACGCCGTCCGGGTCATCGACGCCGCCGAACGCCGGTGCACGACGAGCACCGAGTTCATCTACGTCGACACCCTCGAGTACCTCCGCCGCGGCGGCCGGATCGGCGCCGCCCAAGCCATGCTCGGCAGCGCGTTCTCGATCAAACCCCTGCTTACGGTCAGGGACGGCGAGGTCGCGCCGCTCGCCCGCGTCCCCGGCACGCGGCGCGCCCTGGCCAAGATGGTCGATCTCGCGGTCAAGAAGTCCGGTGGCTTCCGCGCCGACATCGCCGTGACCCGGTTCGGCGCCAGCGACCACGAGCTGGAGATCGGCAGGCAGATCGAACGCCGGGTGCCGGCGATGGTCGAGAGCATGGTCGTCGAGGCGAGCACGGTCATCGGCGCGCACCTCGGCCCCGGCGCGCTCGGCATCACGGTGTCGCCGGTGGGCTGACCCGCCGCGCCGGCAGCAGCAGGACCACGAGCGGCAGCAGCACTCCGAGCCCGGTCGTCCCGAGGATGAGCACCTGGTCGATCCGCTCGAAGTGCCCGACGTGGCCGAGGTGGTAGGCGAAGTGCGGGATGCCGAAGAGCAGCGCGGAGACGGCCGCGAGCCGCGCCACGGCTGTGGTGCCGATCACGGCGGCCCCGATCAGCAGCGCCGCGAGCCCCAGGTTGAGGCCACCGAAGTCGCGCAGAAGGTGCTCGTTGAACGGCCCGTCCATCGAAACCCAGCCGACGCGGAAGCCGGGAAAGTCCTGGTAGAAGCCGGTCGGCGACACCAGTGGCCAGATTCCGACCACGGCCTCGGCCAGGCCGAAGAGAACGAGTAGTACGCGGGTGATGGTCCGTTGCATGACGGTGGAACGAGCCAGCCGGACCGGACGTGACACCCGCTATGGTCGCGAAGGTGACCACCCCAGCCACCCGGGCCGAGGCGCTGCACCTGACCGGCGAACGGACCGTCCCCGGCATCGCCGAGGAGAACTACTGGTTCCGCCGCCACGAAGCCGCGTACGCCGCCCTGCTCCCCCACTGCGCAGGCGCGACGGTGCTCGAAGCCGGCTGCGGTGAGGGCTACGGCGCGAGCCTCCTCGCGACCACCGCCCGCCGGGTACTCGCGCTGGACTACGACGTCCCGACCACCGAGCACGTCGCCCGCCGCTACCCCGAGGTCGCCGTCGCGCGGGCCAACCTGGCCTTCCTCCCGGTCCGGGACGGCGCCGTCGACGTCGTGGCCAATTTTCAGGTCATCGAGCACCTGTGGGACCAGGCCGGGTTCCTCGCCGAGTGCCGGCGGGTGTTGCCGGAAAACGGCAAACTGCTGGTCACGACGCCGAACCGGCTGACGTTCACCCCGGACAGCGACACGCCGCTGAATCCCTTCCACACTCGCGAGCTGGCGCCCTCCGAGCTGGCCGGGCTGCTCACCGACGCCGGCTTCGAGGTTGAGATCCTGCACGGGCTGCACCACGGCGAGGCCGTGCGGGCCCTCGACGAGCGGTACGGCGGCTCGATCATCGACGCCCAGCTCGACGTGGTCATGGGCAAGCTGCCAGGCCAGGCCGTCTGGCCCGAGACACTCCTCGCCGACGTCGCCGCGATCGAGGCCACCGGGTTCGACATCCACGGCGACGACCTCGACGCCAGCCTCGACCTGATCGCCGTGGCGGTGCGCCGATGAGCGAGGGCACCTTCTGCCTCGTCGTGCACAGCCACCTGCCCTGGTTGCCGCACCACGGGACCTGGCCGGTCGGCGAGGAGTGGCTCTACCAGGCGTGGGCGCACTCCTACCTGCCGATGGTCGAGCTTCTGGAGCGCTTCGCCGACGAAGGCCGCCGAGACGTGCTGACGCTGGGCGTGACGCCGGTGCTCGCCGCTCAGCTCGACGATCCGTACAGCATCCGCGCGTTCCACGACTGGCTCGGCCACTGGCAGCTGCGCGCCCAGCACGCGGCGACGCTGTGGCGCGGCGACCCCCTGCTGCGCGAGCTCGCCGCGGCCGAGCACCGGGCCGCCGTCCGCGCTGCCGAAGAGCTCGGGACGCGGTGGCGGCACGGGTTCTCCCCGGTCCTGCGGTCCCTGGTCGACAATTCGACGATCGAGCTCCTCGGCGGACCGCTCGCCCACCCGTTCCAGCCGCTGCTGGACCCGCAGGTGCGGGAGTTCGCGCTGAACGCCGGTCTCGCCGACACCGCCCTGCGGCTCGGGACCCGACCCGAAGGCATTTGGGCGCCCGAGTGCGGCTACGCGCCTGGTATGGAAAACGACTACGCGGCCGCCGGCGTGCGGCGGTTCATGGTCGACGGTCCGTCGCTGCGTGGCGAGACCTGGGCCGCGCGGCCGGTCGGCGGCTCCGACGTCCTCGCGTTCGGCCGCGACCTCGAGGTCACCTACCGCGTCTGGTCGCCGAAGGCCGGCTACCCCGGCCATGCCGCCTACCGCGACTTCCACACCTGGCAGCACGAGGTCGGACTCAAGGCGGCACGCGTCACCGGCAAGACGGTCGAGCCGCAGGACAAGGCGCCGTACGACCCGGCACTCGCCGCCGACGTGCTGGGGACGCACGTCAAGGATTTCGTCGACACCGTCGTGACGCGGCTGCGGTCGTTGAAGCGGCAACACGGTCGCGAGGCGCTCGTGGTCACCGCGTACGACACGGAGCTGTTCGGACATTGGTGGCACGAAGGACCGGCCTGGCTGGAGGGCGTGCTGCGCGCGCTGCCCGAGGCGGGCGTGCGGGTGACGACGTTGAAGGGCGCGATGGAAGCCGGCCACGTCGGCGCGCCCATCGACGTGCCCGCGTCCTCGTGGGGATCGGGCAAGGACTGGCGCGTCTGGGACGGCGAACAGGTCAAGGACATGGTCGCGGCCAACAGTGCGCTGCAGGAGCGGCTGCTCGACCTGGTCCGGGGGCTGGATCGGACGGCGCGTGACACCGTCGCCGACCAGGCCGTCGCCGAGGCGATGCTGGCGCTGGAGAGCGACTGGGCGTTCATGGTCACCAAGGACTCGGCGGCGGACTACGCCCGTCGGCGCGCGGCGGTCCACACCGAGCGCTTCGACGCACTGGCCGGGCTGCTGCGCCGCGGCGAACGCGCGCGGGCCGGGGAGCTCGCCGCGGCCTACCGCGCCGACGACGGACCGTTCGGGCACCTCGATGCCCGGGCGCTGAAGCACGACTGAAAGGGACCTTCATGGGGATCCACGAAATTCCGCTCAAGACCCTCGACGGGCGGGACAGCTCGTTGGGCGAGTTCGCCGGCAAGGCGCTGCTCGTGGTCAACGTCGCCTCGAAGTGCGGCCTGACCCCGCAGTACTCCGGTCTCGAGCGGCTGCAGGAACGCTTCGGCGAGCAGGGCTTCTCCGTCGTCGGGTTCCCGTGCAACCAGTTCGCCGGCCAGGAGCCCGGCAGCGCGGACGAGATCCAGACGTTCTGCTCGACGACCTACGGTGTCACGTTCCCGCTGTTCGAGAAGATCGACGTCAACGGCGAAGGGCGGCACCCGCTCTACGCCGAGCTGACCGGGACCGCGGACGCCGAAGGCGCGGCGGGCGACGTCCAGTGGAACTTCGAGAAGTTCCTCGTCAGCGCCGACGGCAAGGTCCTGGCGCGGTTCCGGCCGCGCACCGAGCCCGAGGACGAGGCGGTCGTCAAGGCCATCGAGGCCGCGCTGCCGGCGTGACAGCACGGCGGGGGACGCCGGTCCCCCGCCCGCCGCCGGATTTCACCGGATCGACGGAAAACAGCGACCGTTCGGGTATCACGCAAATGTACTCGAAAATGATTGTCGTGAGCCGTAAGGTCGAATTCCGGGTGACCAGTCTGCCGTTTTCCCTGGACCGCACCGAATAATTCTCCCGGCGCCATTCCGGCGCCGTCTCGGGCGAGAAGGGATCACCGATGAGCACAACCAAGCACCGGGCCGCACTGGCCGCGGTTCCCGTGGCACTCGGGCTGCTCCTGGCCGGCCCCGCGGTGGGCACGGCGTCGGCCGCGCCACGATCCGGCGCGGACGTCCAGGCTCGCCACTGCCTGCTGGTCTGCGGCGACTACTACCACCACCACCATCACCACGGGCACATCAACATCCTGGGCCTGCACCTCTGGCTGTACCTGTAGGTCCCAGCCGTGCCGGGGCAGGCGCCGCCCCGGCACCCTCACGCATTTCGCGACACACGGAATGGTACGGCCGAAATCAGGACGAGCCCATTTCGATCACCGCTCGCACGCACTTCGCGACCACCGCCGGGTCCACCTTGACCACCCGCCGGTCGTAGGTGAGCAGCCCGTTGACCTCGTTTTCGACATCCGTCGTCTGGGTGTAGACGGCGCCGGACAAGCCGCGCTCCGCCACCACTCGCTCGAGAGCGGCGCTCACCTCGGCATAACGCTCGGTGAGCCGCTCCCGCGTCGTCGTCATCTCGTACGCGTTCGGCGGACCCGGCCAGCAGTGGTCGTCCAGAACCAGACCGAGGCCACCGTACTCGCCGTCGACGATCGCGCGGCCGTCGCTGACCGACGGCGTACCCGGGCCGACGTACGTGTGGTCGTCGTAGACGTCGCCCGCGCCGCTGTCCGGCCGGGAGAAGCAGCAGTTGACGCCGCTGTTCGCGATCACCAGCCGTGTCGGGTCGAGGGCTTTGACCGATTCCGCGACACGCGCGGTGTCGAACTCGCCCCAGCCTTCGTTGAACGGGACCCAGCCGACGATCGACGGGACCGCCTGCAGCTGCTTCACCATTTCGGTCAGCTCCGCCTCGAACCGCTCACGCGCCCGCGGGACCGGGTCCGGCGCGATCCCGGGCGGGCCGTCGAACGACACGGTCAGCGACGGCATGTCCTGCCAGACGACCAGGCCCAGCGTGTCGGCCCAGAAGTACCAGCGGGCCGGCTCGACCTTGACGTGCTTCCGGACGAAGTTGAAGCCCAGCTCCTTCGTCTTCTCGAGGTCGAACCGGAGGGCTTCGTCGGTGGGCGCGGTCGAGATACCGTCCGGCCAATAGCCCTGGTCGAGCGGTCCGTGCAGAAAGGTGGGCCGGCCGTTGAGCGCGATCCGCGGACGCCCTTGCGCGTCCGGGAGCAGGCCGATCGTCCGCAGGCCGGCGTAGCTGCCGACCTCGTCGGAAACCGCACCACGCCCGTCGAGCAGCTGGACGCGCAGCGAATAGAGGTGCGGGTCGTCGGGTGTCCACAAGCGCGGCGAAGGGATGTCCACGCGCACCGCCGTCCCGGCCGCACCCGAGGCCCGCGCCACCTCGGCGCCGTTTGCCGAAATGACGACAACGGCCTCGCCGCCGCCATTGACCTGCGGGAACACCGTCACGCCGGTCAAGTCCGGGGTCAGGTCCAGCCGCTCGATCCGCGTCTCGGGGACCGGCTCCAGCCACACCGTTTGCCAGATTCCGGACGACGGCGTGTAGCAGATCCCACCGGGCGCGTTGCGCTGCTTGCCGACCGGGAAGGGCTCGATGTCGGTTCGATCCTCGGCGCGGACAGTCAGCTCCTGTGGCCCTGACGCGCGCAGGACGTCGGTGATGTCCGCGCTGAACGCTGTGTACCCGCCCTCGTGGGTCGCGACGAGCTGGTTGTTGACCCAGACCTTCGCCGTCTGGTCGACCGCGCCGAAGTGCAGGAGGACGCGGGACCCGCGCCAGTCGGAGGGGACGTCGAAGAGGCGCCGGTACCAGAGGACTTCGTCGCGTCGTCGAATTCCGGACAACGCCGATTCCGGCGGGAACGGGACCAGGATGCGTTCGGCGTAGCCGGACGGCCGTGGTTCGTCCGGTGACGACGGCCAGCCCGCGTACTCCCAGACGCCGTTGAGGTTGAGCCAGCGAGGCCGCGTCAGCTGCGGGCGCGGGTACTCGGGCAGGGCGTTGTCCGGAGCGACGTCGGCGCTCCACGGGGTCGGCAGGGACGGGTCGAGCCGGCGCCAGCCGGAGTCCTCGGGAGAAGTCATCCCGGTCGATGGTGGCAGAGATCCTCGCGACCACCAGTGATCGAGATCACATGTGAACACTTCGCCAGCACGGGCGCGTCGAGGCCTTCCGACTCGCGAGTAACCTCTGCGCATGCGAGTGCTGATGCTGTCCTGGGAGTACCCGCCCGTGGCCATCGGGGGCCTGGCCCGGCACGTCCACGCGCTCGCCACCCACCTCGCCCGCCAGGGCCACGAGGTCGTGGTGCTCTGCCGACACGCCGCGGGCACCGACGCCGGGACGCACCCGCGCACCGACCGGGTCGTCGAGGGCGTGCGGATCATCCGGGTCGCCGAGGACCCGATGCACGTGACCTTCGAACGGGACCTCGTCGCCTGGACGCTGGCCATGGGGCACGCCATGATCCGCGCCGCGCAGGACCTGCTGCGCACCTGGCAGCCCGACGTCGTCCACGCGCACGACTGGCTGGTCGCCCACCCGGCCATCGCGATCGCCGAGGCCGCGCGGGTGCCGCTGGTCGGCACGATCCACGCGACCGAGGCCGGGCGGCACTCCGGCTGGCTGTCGCACCCGCTGAACCAGCAGGTTCACTCGGTCGAATGGTGGCTCGCGAACCGTGCCGACGCACTGATCACCTGCTCGCAGGCGATGCGCCGCGAGGTCGCGCACCTCTTCGAGGTCGAGGCGGCCGACATCACGGTGATCCACAACGGCATCGAGGAGCGCGGCTGGCAGGTGCCCGCGGACGAGATCGCCCACGCCCGCGAGGTCTACAGCCCGGCCGGTGCGCCGCTCTTGCTCTATTTCGGACGACTCGAGTGGGAGAAGGGCGTGCAGGACCTCCTGGCCGCGCTCCCCCGCATCCGGCGCCGCCACCCGGGCACCCGAGTGGTCGTTGCCGGAAAAGGACGACACTTCGACGAACTGGTCGAACAGTCGCGCAAGCTGCGGGTGCGGCGCGCGGTCGACTTCGTCGGGCACCTCTCCGACCGCGACCTCCGCGCGGCGCTGGCCGCGGCCGACGCCGTGGTGCTGCCTAGCCGGTACGAGCCATTCGGCATCGTCGCCCTGGAGGCCGCGGCCGCGAAGGCGCCGCTGGTCGCGTCGACGGCCGGCGGGCTCGGCGAGGTCGTCGTGCACGGCGAGACCGGGCTGGCGTTCAGTCCCGGGGACGTCGGCGCGCTGGCCGCGGCGGTGACGACCGTGCTCTCCGACGCCGAAGCCGCGGCCGAGCGGGCGCGGGCCGCGCAGTCCCGGCTCGCCGCGGACTTCGACTGGGGCCGGATCGCCGAAGCGACGGCAGAGGTCTACCGGCGGGCGAAGCCGGGCGAACCGGTCGAGCTGCCCCGGCCCAAGATCGCGACCGGCAACGCCTTCGAGCCGGTCCCGGCCGAGATCCCGGAAGTCTAGGTAGCCGCGCCCTCAGAACCGGCAGGGCCGGAAGCAGTCCGGACGGGCCTGGACGGCCGTGGTCGTGATTCCGTCCACGGCGAACGCGAGCGAAAACACGACGAAGAAAATGGCGACGGCAGCTCTCAACCTGCTGGTCATGGGGACTCCTCGGGAACGGCGGCGCGATCGGCGCCTCGCAGCGAGCATCCGCGCCGCCTGCCGGGGAAACAATAAGCGGAACAGCAGGGGCCGATACGTATTCGCCTTCCGTGATCGGTTCGTCCGGTTCACCTCGTGCCGGTCAGCACCCGGACCCGGACGCGCTCCCGCAGCGGCCTGTGCGGGGCGACCGCCGCCCGGATGCGCTCGGTGAACGACGGCCGTTCGTCCAGCTCAGGCAGCTGATCCGGGCTCATGGCCGAAAAACGCCACCGGCCAGTTCGTCGACGCTCAGCGGCGCGGTGTACTCGACGGCTGCCGAACCCAGCGCGTACCCGGCGGCGGCGAGGGCCTTCGCATACCGCTCCTGGCTCGCTTCGTCCGTGCCGCAGGTCCGGTGCGGCGGGGTGCCGAGGTAAGCGGAGACGACCTCACGCAGCGCGGCCGACCACGCCGTGTCCTGCAGCCAGAGCGGCTCGCCGTTGGTCACCACGGCGACACCGCCGCCGGGACGCAGCAGCGGGCGGACCGCCACGAACAGGCGCTCGTGGTCCATCCAGTGCAACGCCTGCGCCACCGTCACCGCGGACCGAGGAGGGCCGTCAGCACGTCGACGTCGGAGTCCGCGCCGAGCAGCCAGCCGCTGGTAGTACTCGCTCACGTCGCCGCCGAACGCCGAGGTCGTCATGGTGCGAGGCTGCCCGCCACGACCGGCGAGCAGCCGCCGTTCCGCTCAAGGCGGACCCGAGCGTCACAGTCGGGTCTCGGTCGGCAACCCTCTGGCCTGCGCAAACGCCTTAAAGACACGAACCACACTCCGTGAGGTCACCATGAAGATCCTCTCCCTCACCGCGGCCGGCCTGCTCGCCCTCACCCCGGCAGCCGCCGCGCAGACCACCACACCCGCACCGTTGCCCACCTGGCTGAAACTGTCCGCCGCCAGCGGGCACGCCGGCGAACGGGTCTCTCTCACCGTCGCGTGCGAAAGCGAAGTGGGCCCGGTCACGACCAAGGCGCTGCGCATCACCGCGCCCTTGGACCGCAATGCCGAGGGACACCAGCCGTGGGCGTTTTTCGGCGAAAGCACCGTCGCCGCCGTCGCACCCGGCACGTATCCGGTGTCCGTCCGCTGCGGGGGAGAAACCTTGACCGCCCGGTTCACAGTCCTGGGGAAGCCCCGGCCCAGCCAGGTGAAGGTGCTCCCCCACGGCGCTCCCCGGACCGGGGACGGCTCGGCCGCCTAGAAGACCGGCAACAGCACGCCGTGCTCCGAATCCGGCCGCCGGCCGAAGATGCGGCGGTCGGCCTCGGCGATCGGCACGTCGTTGATGCTCGCTTCGCGGCGGCGCATCAGGCCTTCGTCGCTGAACTCCCAGAGCTCGTTGCCGTAGCTGCGGAACCACTGCCCCTCGGCGGTCCGGGACTCGTACTGGAACCGGACACCGATGCGGTTGCCGCGGAAGCCCCAGAGTTCCTTGCGCAGCGCGTAGTCGAGTTCGCGCTCCCACTTCGCGGTGAGGAACCTGACGATCTCCGCGCGCCCGACGACGTATTGGTCGCGATTGCGCCAGACCGAGTCCTCGGTGTACGCGAGCGAGACGCGCTCCGGGTCGCGGGTGTTCCACGCGTCTTCGGCGGCCTGGACCTTCTGGCGGGCGGTGTCCTCGTCGAACGGCGGGAACGGCGGGCGTGGGGTCATGACAGCTCCTTCCAAAGGCGGAGAACGTGCGTTCTCCACTGCTCCAGCTAGACTAGAGAACGATCATTCTCAGCGCCAGGGGCAGGTGACATGGATTCCACGGAGGCGACCGACCGCCTGCTGGAGGCCGCCGAGGACCTCTTCTACGCCCACGGCGTGCAAGCGGTCGGGATGGACGCCGTCCGCGAACGCTCCGGCGTCTCGCTCAAGCGGCTCTACCAGTGCTTTCCGGCGAAGAACGACCTGGTCGAGGCGTATTTGCTGCGCCGCGACGAACGCTGGCGCGGCTCGTTGCGCGATTTCGTCCACGCCCGCGGGGACGACCCCCTGGCCGTGTTCGCCTGGCTGAAGAACTGGTTCGCCGAGCCGGGCTTCCGCGGCTGCGCGTTCATCAACTCCTTCGGCGAGTTCGGGGAGCCCGCCCCGGGCATCGCCGCCGCGATCCGGAAGCACAAGGACGAGGTCCGCACCTACCTGCGTGGTCTGGTTTCCGACCAGAGCACCGCTGACCAGCTGTTCTCGCTCATGGAGGGGGCGACCGTGCTCGCCGCCATCACGGGCGACCCGCGCGAGGCGGACACGGCCGGCGAAGCAGCGAAGGTGCTGCTCAAAGCCCTCGTGTGAGGGACGACTCTGCGTAACGACCCGCGGCCGGGAGCCGACTACCGGCCACCAGCAGCGACTGCGCAGAGGAGCCGGTCCCATGAAGATCTTCGTCGCGGCAGCCTCGGATCCGGTGGTCCCTGATTGGCGCGTTTTCGGCCACGGGCTGGTCGCGGGGCTCGTCGCGGCGGTCGCCGTGACCGCCGTCCTCGCGTTGCTCGCGTTCAAGGAACGCGGCGCCGAACTGCCCGGCGGCGCCCAGTGGAAGTTCACCGACAGCTGGGCCAGCAACCTCACGGCGTTGACCGCTGCCTTCGCCGCGCTGCTGGCCGCCTTCTCCGGCAAGCTCGACACGGCGATCGCGCCGGGGGCGTCGACGGCCTTCGCGGTTGCGTCGGCGCTCTACGTCGCCATCGCCGCCTGCGCGCCGATCGCCTATACCGTCGGCCAGGTATCGAATCCAAGGGGCAAATCGGCCGGGCTCGAAGGCAGCCGAACCGGGCTCGTCGGCGCCGCGTTCCTCACGCTGTGGTCGGTTTTTTCGTCACTCGGCTCGGTCGTCTTCGTCCTGCGGTACGGCGGGATCGGCGCCATCCGGGACTACCAGGTGCTCGCCACGGTCCTCTTGGCGGTGATGGCGCTGCTGGTCGCGGCCTATGCCGTCCGGACCATCCACTGGCTGCTCACCGTGCGGGACACGACCACCGCGCTGCCCGGCATCACCGGGTTCACCTGCTGCGAACCGCCGTCGACCGTCATGACGCGGCGGGTCTTCCTGCTCTGAACGAAAAATGAACCGGTCCGGTGACGGGGAGCCGCCGTCACCGGACCGGTCCGGACCCACACCATCCCAACAGTGTGGAATCCGGCCTCCCCTCGTCAGGTAGGGGAGGCCGGGGCCCCTGCTACCGGGCGTCCGTGAGGTACCGCGCGTAGGCACCCGTGGTGAGGAAGCTCGGCAGCTTCTCACCCAGCGCGGTTTCGGTGAAGATCTCGTACGCGTCGTCGAGGCGGTTGCTCTCGCCCAGCTCGGCGCGCACCGAGGCGAGTTCGTCGTCCAGGAATTCGACCGCCAGCTCGCGGGTCAGCGCCGTGCCGTCCTCGAGCTTCGTGCCGTTGCGGATCCACTGCCAGACCTGGCAGCGCGCGATCTCCGCGGTGGCCGCGTCCTCCATCAGGTTGTGGATCGCCGCCGCGCCGGTGCCCCGCAGCCACGCGTCGACGTACCGCAGCGCGACGTTGATGTTCGCGCGCACGCCCGCTTCGGTGACCTCGCCGCCGGCGCTGGCCACGTCGAGCAGGTCCTCGGCGGTGACGTGGACGTCGTCGCGCAGCTTGCCGAGCTGGTTCGGCCAGCCGCCGAGCACGCCGTCGAAGACCTCGCGGCAGATCGGGACCAGGCCGGGGTGCGCGACCCAGGAGCCGTCGAAACCGTCGCCGGCCTCGCGTTCCTTGTCCGCACGGACCTTCTCGGCGGCGATTTCGTTGACCGAAGGGTCCTTGCTCGGGATGAACGCGGCCATGCCGCCGATGGCGTGCGCGCCACGCCGGTGGCAGGTGCGCACGAGCAGCTCGGTGTAGGCCCGCATGAACGGCACGGTCATCGTGACCTGCGCGCGGTCCGGCAGCACGAAGTCGGCGCCGTGCGCGGCGAAGTTCTTGATCAGGCTGAAGATGTAGTCCCAGCGGCCGGCGTTGAGACCCGCGGCGTGCTCGCGCAGCTCGTAGAGGATTTCGTCCATCTCGAACGCGGCGGTGATCGTCTCGATCAGGACGGTGGCGCGGATGGTGCCGCGCGGGATGCCCAGTTCACGCTGCGCCAGCAGGAAGACGTCGTTCCACAGGCGCGCTTCGAGGTGGTTCTCCAGCTTCGGCAGGTAGAAGTACGGGCCGACGCCGCGGGCGAGCAGCTGGCGCGCGTTGTGGAAGAAGTACAGCCCGAAGTCGACCAGGCTCGCCGACACGGGACGGCCGTCGATGCGGATGTGCTTCTCGACCAGGTGCCAGCCGCGGGGCCGCGCGACGATCGTCGCCGGGTCGTCGCCGATCGTGTAGCGCTTGCCGGCTTCCGTCGTGAAGTCGATGTTGCGGCGGATCGCGTCGAAGAGGTTGAGCTGGCCGTCGATGACGTTGTGCCACGTCGGCGACGTCGCGTCCTCGAAGTCCGCCAGCCAGACCTTGGCGCCGGAGTTCAGCGCGTTGACCGTCATCTTGCGGTCGGTCGGGCCGGTGATCTCGACGCGGCGGTCCTCCAGACCGGGCGCGGTCGGGGCGACGTGCCACGACTCGTCGTCGCGGATCCGGCGGGTCTCGGGCAGGAAGCCGAGCGGCTTCTCGCCGGACTGCAGTTCCTCGCGCCGCGTGCGGCGGGCGTCGAGCAGCTCGCGACGGCGGCCGGCGAACGTGTTGTCCAGCTTGGCCAGGAAGTCGAGTGCCGCCGGGGTCAGGATCTCCGCGAACCGGCCCTCGACCGGGCCGGTGACCTCGATGCGGTAGTTCAGCCGATCAACCATGGGGTGCCTCCGCGAGCTGTGGGCAGGGAAGGAAAGAAGGGGGAAGGTCGCGGCCCGGCGACGGTGGGGGTTGCCGTCGTCGGGCCGCGGCCGGGATCAGTGGAACTGGGCTTCTTCGGTGGAGCCCTTGAGCGCGGTGGTCGAGCTCTCCGGGTTCAGCGCCGTCGCGACGTTGTCGAAGTAGCCGGTGCCGACCTCGCGCTGGTGCTTGGTCGCGGTGTAGCCGCGGCTCTCCGAAGCGAACTCGCGCTCCTGCAGGTCGACGTAGGCGGTCATGCCCTCGCGGGCATAGCCGTGCGCCAGGTCGAACATCGAGTAGTTCAGCGCGTGGAAGCCGGCCAGCGTGATGAACTGGAACTTGTAGCCCATGTGGCCGAGCTCGCGCTGGAACTTCGCGATCGTGGCGTCGTCCAGGTGCTTCTTCCAGTTGAACGACGGCGAGCAGTTGTAGGCCAGCATCTGGTCCGGGAACTTCGCCTTGATCGCCTCGGCGTACTTGCGCGCCACCTCGAGGTCCGGCTCGGAGGTCTCCATCCAGAGCAGGTCGGCGTACTGGGCGTAGGCCAGGCCGCGCTCGATGCAGGGCTCGATGCCGTTGCGGACCTCGTAGAAGCCCTCGGCGGTGCGGCCGCCGGTGAGGAACTGCTGGTCGCGCTCGTCGACGTCGCTGGTCAGCAGCGTCGCGGCCTGCGCGTCGGTGCGGGCGACGACGAGGGTCGGCACGTTCAGCACGTCGGACGCCAGGCGGGCGGCGTTCAGCGTGCGCTCGTGCTGCTTGGTCGGGATCAGCACCTTGCCGCCGAGGTGACCACACTTCTTCTCCGACGCGAGCTGGTCCTCCCAGTGCACGCCCGCGGCGCCGGCCGCGATCATGCCCTTCATCAGCTCGAACGCGTTGAGCGGGCCGCCGAAGCCGGCTTCGGCGTCGGCAACGATCGGGGCGTACCAGTCGATGTCGGTGTTGCCCTCGGCCCAGCTGATCTGGTCGGCGCGGCCCAGCGCGTTGTTGATCCGGCGGACCACGGCCGGCACCGAGTTGGCCGGGTACAGGCTCTGGTCCGGGTAGGTCTGGCCGGACAGGTTGGCGTCGGCCGCGACCTGCCAGCCGGACAGGTAGATCGCCTGCAGGCCCGCGCGGACCTGCTGGACGGCCTGGTTGCCGGTGAGCGCGCCGAGCGCGTGGATGTAGTCCTCGGTGTGCAGCAGGTCCCACAGCTTCTCCGCGCCACGGCGGGCCAGCGTGTGCTCCTCGACGACGCTGCCGCGCAGCTTGACCACGTCTTCGGCCGAGTAGGAGCGCTGCACGCCCGCCCAGCGGGGGTCGTTCGCCCACTGCGCGGCCAGCTCCGCGGCCGCCTGCTTGGCCTGTTCCGTCATCGGTACTCCCGGTGTTGCGAAGTTTGCGATTGCTCGCCTTGCTTGGCCTGACCCTGACACGCCAGCGAAAACGAGGTCCAGTTGTCCAATTTGCCAATTTGTGCGAAGGGTCCGTACGCTCTTTGCAAAGGTTGCGAATCGGCCGGTTCGCAAGTGATCGAAAATCCGCGTTCTTGACCGTTCACGTAACCGTTCAGGACCGGAAACCTTCCGGAAAGGAGGGCACGAATGGAGAAGACTTTCGCCGGCGCGCGGCTGCGACACCTCCGCGAAAGCCGCTCGATGAGCCAGGCCGACCTCGCCCGTGTGCTGGAGATCTCACCCAGCTACCTCAACCAGATCGAGCACAACTCGCGCCCGCTGACCGTGCCGGTCCTGCTGCGGATCACGCAGGCGTTCGGCGTCGACACCGAGTTCTTCGCCAACAACGACACCTCCCGCCTGGTCGCCGACGTCAAGGAAGCCCTGCTGGACGAGGTCCTCGGCGTGGACGTCACGACCAGCGAGCTCAACGACCTGGCGACGAACCTCCCGGCGATCGCGCAGGCGCTGGTCAAGCTGCACCGCAGCTACCGCAACGCCGTCGAGAGCACCGCCGCCCTGACCACGGAAAACGGTCTGGGCCTGCACGGCAGCGCCGCCGCGCCGCTGCCGCACGAGGAGGTCCGCGACTTCTTCTACGAGCGCGAGAACTATGTCGCGGAACTGGACGAACGCGCCGAGAAGATGGCCGCGGACATCCCGCTGCTGCGCGGGCAGGTGCTGGGCGCGCTGAAGGACCGCCTCTCCCAGCGCTACGGCGTCGAGGTGACCAGCGAGGGCATCGACGAAGGCGCCGGTCAGCAGCACCGCTACGAGCCGGTGACGCGGGTGCTGCGGCTGGCGCCCAGCCTGCGGGTCGGGCAGCAGGCGTTCCGGATGGCTTCGCAGATCGCGCTGCTCGAGTACGACGACCTCATCACCGAGCTGGCCGACTCGTGGGCGTTCTCCGGCCCGGCCGCCCGGTCGCTGGCCCGGGTCGGCCTGGCGAACTACTTCGCCGGGGCGCTGATCCTCCCCTACGGGCCGTTCCTGGCCGCGGCCGAGCGGTTCCGCTACGACATCGAACGGCTCTGCGACCACTACGGCGTCGGCTTCGAGACCGTGTGCCACCGGTTGTCGACTTTGCAGCGGCCGAAGCAACGGGGCGTGCCGTTCTCCTTCGTGCGGGTCGACCGGGCCGGGAACATGTCGAAGCGGCAGTCGGCGGCCGGGTTCCACTTCTCCCGGGTCGGCGGGGCGTGTCCGCTGTGGAACATCTACGAGGCCTTCACCCAGCCGGGCAAGATCCTCACCCAGATCGCCACCCTGCCCGACGGCAAGAGCTACTTCTGGATCGCGCGCACGGTGTCGCGCAACATCGGCGGCTACGGCAGCCCGGGCAAGACCTTCACGGTCGGGCTGGGGTGCGAACTGCGCCACGCCGGACGGCTGGTCTATTCGACCGGCCTCGACCTGGACGAGCCGGCCGCCGCGACGCCCATCGGGATGGGCTGCAAAGTCTGCGAACGGCCGGCCTGCTCGCAGCGCGCCTTCCCGACGATCGGCAAGCAGCTCACCGTGGACGAGAACACCAGCACGTTCGTCCCCTACCCGGCGGTGCCCAAGGGCTGATCACCCGACGACGTGCGTCGTCCACTTCGTCTCGTCCATGCCGAGCAGGGTGATCCGGCTCAGCAGTTCCTTCGCGGTGACGCCCCCGATCTTCGTCTGGTTGAACGAGACGCAGGCCTTCAGGCCGTTCTTCGTCACGCACTCCGGTTTGCCGAGGCCGTCGGTGGGGGCGCCGGGGGGTGCGACGTTGATCGTCGCCAGCCCGCCCTCCGACGTGTACTGCAGCACCAGCCGCCACGGAACGCCGTCCTGGTCCTGACGGCGGTTCAGGTAGCCGTCGCTGAGGGAGAACGTGCCCGGCAGGCTCGTGATGCGCAGCGGCAGCGGGACGGGCCGGATCCCGAACGTGACGTCGCCGGCCACCCGAGTCAGCACCTGCTGCCGGTCCGGGCCCGTGAGGTAGTAGGCGTGCAGCTGGGCCCACCGGCCGTCCCCTGCCCGCCAGCGCAGGTAGCTGTCGCCGCGGTTCAGCGGGTCGTTCGCGGCGGTCGTGAGCCAGTAGCCGTCCTGGGCGCCGATCCGGACGGGGATCCGCGACGGCTGTCCGCCCAGGCCGGGGGGCACGGGCGGCTCCCGGTCGTAAACCGACAACCAGATCATCGGCGGCAGCTCCCCGCGGCCGATGGCCAGCGTCGTGTCGCCGTGCGCGCCGACCGCGTACTCGATGCCCTTGATCTGCTCCGGCAGCCAGCCGAAGTTCGCCTTCGCCACCATCGGGTTGTCGACCGGCACCGGAGTGACGGGCGTGGGCGTGGCCGACGCCGGCGCGGACGCCGCGGGCGCGATCGCCGGCGGCGGGACCGGCCGGAAAAGCGACACCGCCGTCAAGCCGCCGGCCGTCACGACGGCGGCGCAGCCGACGACCAGCGCGGTGGTCCGCACCCGGCGACGGCGTCCCCCGATCCGGCGCGCGCGGTCGAGGTCGATCCGCGGCGGCGGGGCGGGCGTCTCGGCCAGTTCCTTCAGCTTGGTGGCCAGCTCGTGGTCGGTCATGCTCGTCCCTCCCGGATCGGTTCGCGCAGCAGCTCGCGAAGCGCGTCCACGGCTTTGGCGGTCTGGCTCTTGACGGTGCCCTCGGAGCAGCCCAGCGCCCGCGCGGTCTCCGCGACCGGGAGGTCGCAGAAGTAGCGCAGGACGACGGTCGCGCGCTGGCGGGCCGGCAGCCGCTCCAGCGCCGCCCGCAGGTCCAGGGCCAGTTCGACGTCCGCGCCGGGCGCGGGCGGGTCGTGGTCTTTTTCGCGCAAATCCACTCGCCGCCACCACGACGTCCGCTGTTCGGCCAGGAACGTGTTGACCAGCGTGCGACGTGCGTAGCCGTCGAGGTTGCCGGCGCGGGAGGCCCGCGGCCAGTTCGCGTAGAGCCGGGTGATCGCCGACTGGACCAGGTCGTCGGCCCGGTGCCAGTCGCCGCAGAGCAAGTACGCGACCTTGCGCAGCCACGCCGCCCGCGCGGTCACGTACTCGGTGAATCCGGCGTCCATCGGCGCCCCCCATTTCGTTCGTCACCCCTTTGATGCGCCCGGAGGCCCGCGCGGTTGCCCGGTGCGCGCGAGTCGTAGATTCACCGGGGTGCACGACATCGACACGGTGACCGCGGCGACGATCGAGAAGGCCGCCGAGCGGCTGGCCGGGGTGGTGACCCGGACGCCGCTGGAGCCGAGCGCCCGGCTGTCGTCCCGGGTGGACGCGCAGGTCTGGGTGAAGCGCGAGGACCTGCAGACCGTCCGGTCGTACAAGATCCGCGGCGCCTACAACTTCATCGTCCAGCTCGACGAGGACGTCCGCGCCCGGGGCGTCGTCTGCGCCAGCGCAGGCAACCACGCCCAGGGCGTGGCGTACGCGTGCCGGCGGCTCGGCGCCACCGGCCGCGTGTTCGTCCCCGGGACCACGCCGCGGCAGAAGCGCGAACGCATCGCGACGCTCGGCGGCGCGCACATCGAGGTCATCGTGGTCGGCGAAACGTACGAAGACGCCTTCGCCGCGGCCAACGAAGACGCCCAGCGCACGGGCGCGACCCTCGTGCCCGCGTTCGACGACGTCCGCACCGTCGCCGGCCAGGGCACGGTCGCCCTCGAGGTGGTCGAGCAGCTCGGCTTCGTCCCCGACGTGGTGGTCGTGCCCGTCGGCGGCGGCGGGCTGCTCGCCGGGGTCGGCAGCTGGCTGCGCGAGCGGCACCCGGACGTCCGGATCGTCGGCGTCGAACCCGCGGGGGCGGCCTGCATGTCCGCTGCCCTGGAGGCCGGGCACCCGGTGCGGCTGCCGTCGCTCGACTCCTTCGTCGACGGCGCCGCCGTGCGGGAGGCCGGCGCGGTCACCTATCCCCTGGTCCGCGAGAGCGGCGCCGAGCTGACCGCGGTCGCCGAGGGCGCGGTGTGCACCGAGATGCTCGCGATGTACCAGTCCGACGGGATCATCGCCGAACCCGCGGGCGCGCTCGCCGCGGCGTCGCTCGGCACGGTCGTCGACGTCGAGCCCGGCCAGACCGTCGTCTGCCTGGTCTCCGGCGGCAACAACGACGTCAGCCGCTACAGCGAGATCCTCGAACGCTCGCTGATGCACGAAGGGCTGAAGCACTACTTCCTCGTCGGGTTCCCGCAGGAGCCGGGCGCGCTGCGGCGGTTCCTCGAGCAGGTGCTCGGGCCCGAAGACGACATCACGCGCTTCGAGTACGTCAAGCGCACGAACCGCGAGATGGGTCCCGCGCTGGTCGGCATCGAAATCGCCCGGTCGGCCGACCTGCCCGGGCTGCTGGCCCGGATGGACGCGAGCCCGCTGCAGGTCGAGCGGATCGAGCCGGGCAGCCCCCTGTTCCACTTCCTGCTCTGAGCGCGTGGTCCACTAGGCGGATGGTGAAGGTCGACGGTGTCCGCAGTGTCGAGGCGTTGCGCGAAAAAGTCCACGAGGGTGCCGAGCCCGAATACCTGCTGTTCTACGGGCACACGCCCTCGAAGTCCGGGCGGGTGACGGCGAGCTGCCTGAGCCAGTGGTGGGCCGACCCGTTCGAGGCCGACGGCGTCGTCTACCCGACCGCCGAGCACTACATGATGGCCG
Organism: Amycolatopsis sp. NPDC004747; assembly: GCF_053601335.1. Lineage (NCBI taxonomy): Bacteria > Bacillati > Actinomycetota > Actinomycetes > Pseudonocardiales > Pseudonocardiaceae > Amycolatopsis > Amycolatopsis sp. NPDC004747. The sequence goes on from NZ_JBSGBQ010000014.1 coordinate 117,492, forward strand.
GCAAGGCGCTGTTGTTCGGCGACGTCGAGAAGGCCGAGCTGATCCGATCGACGCCCGACCCGAAGACGGCGAAGGTGCTCGGCCGCGAGGTCGCCGGCTTCGACGCCGCCACTTGGGAGCGGCACCGGTTCGACATCGTCGTCGACGGGAACCTGGCCAAGTTCGGCGCCCACCGGGACCTGCGCCGGTTCCTGCTCGGGACCGGGGACGCGGTGCTCGTCGAGGCGTCCAAGAAGGACCTCGTCTGGGGCACCGGCCTCGCGCGCGAGGAGAAGAACGCGACCAAGCCGGACTACTGGCGCGGGCTGAACCTGCTCGGCTTCGCGCTGATGGAGGTCCGCGACCAGCTGCGGGCCCGCGTCTGAGTCACCGCGCTCACGGCGCCGGGATCGGCGCTCCGGCGCACGACGCCGACGTCGTCCTGCCCGTGTCGAAGAAAGTGACCACGGCGTCGGCGCAGGGCAGCGACGACAGCGAGCCGTGGACGTCGTCCTCGACGGTCATCAGCGTGCCGCCGATCCGCTCGCGCATCGCGATGGCCCAGCCGATCGGGGTGACCGGCTCGTAGAGGTGGCCGACGAGCTGCAGCGGGCTTGTCCCTTTTTCGAACATCCACGGCCGGGCGGCCAGGGGCCAGCCGACGCAGAGCTGTTCGTAGAAGCCGTAGCCGCCCGCGACCGGGAGGCGTTTCACTCGGTCGAGGCGGTGCTGCCAGACGGTCTCGAAGTCGCGCGGGCTCGGTGACTCGGTGCAGAGCAGCGCCGTCTGCTGGAAGTGGTTGAACGCGTGCGGCTCGCCGTCCCAGCCCAAGCCGCTCTTCGCCGGTTTTCCGGCAACGGGTGTCCCGCCGTCGCGGATGGCGGCGAGCTGCTTCGCCAGGCCGGCCCATTCGCGACGCGGGTTGGCGAGCATGTCGTTGACGCTGGCGCCGTACTCGTCCCGCAGGGCGAGCAGGGCCTTCGCGACTTCGGGCTCGGTGGTCCCGAATCGGTAAACGGCGTCGTACCTGGCGATCCAGGCCGCGAAGTCGTGGAAGGTGTTCTCACCCGCGGTCGCCTGGCCGTCGTCCATCGCGGTGACGCTGAAGTCCGGCGGCATGACGGAGTCGAGCAGCATCCGGTCGACGTGGTCGTCGAAGAGCGACCGGTACTGGGCGCCGAGCGCGGTCCCCCACGAGACGCCGTAGTAGCCGATCTTGTCCTCGCCGAGCGCGACGCGGATGCGGTCCAGGTCGCGGGCGATCGTCGGCGTGGTCAGATTCCGGACGAACGCCGGGTCGGCCGCGACGCACTTGCGGTTCGCCGCGGCGAACCGTTCGGCCGCTTCGCGGGCCTTCTCCTTGTCGGAGACGCCGGGCTCGGGTAGCTCGGCCGGGCACGGCAGGTCGGCGCTGTAGCCGACGCCGCGCGGGTCGAACCCGACGAGGTCGTGGTGGACGCCGAGGCCGCCGGCGTGGCTGTCGGCGATGCTGCCGGGCATGCTGAGACCGGACTGGCCCGGACCGCCCGGGTTCAGCAGCACCGCGCCGGTCCGCGTGCCGGTCGCCCGGATCCGGCTGACGGCGATGTCGATTTTCCGGCCACCGGGGTCGGCGTAGTCCACCGGGACCGGGACCAGCGCGCACTCGGTGCGATGGTCATCGGGGTCCCAGCCCTTCGCGACGGCGGCGCAGAGCTGCCAGGCGAGGCCGTCCGCGGCGGCGACCGCGGGGGCGACGGGCAGCAGCGCCGCGGCGGCGAGCAGCGGGACGGCGAACCGGGTGATCGACATGCGCCTCAGGCTGCCGGGCCGGGGTCCCGCGGAGATCGGCCGATCAGCCGACGATCGCCGCCGAACGGCCGGACAACGCGCGTGGCCGATTTCCGACCATCGGAAGGAACCGCAGGTCAGTCACCAGGGCACTCGTTGCCGCCGCCGCTGTGCTCGACGCAGCCGATCGGCTCCGGGGCCGGCGGCGGCCCCGGGTGGGCCTGGGCCCACCTGACGCCCACCACCACGACGACCACGACGACACCGACCCCGTAGAACCAGATCCAGCGCCGGCGCCGCGTGGCCGCGGAAACGACCAGACCCACGATCGGGATGCCGGCGCCCAGCCAGCTCGCCCCCGTGAAGGTCGAACTCGCCGCGGCGGGACTACCGGGCGCCAGCCCGATGCCATACGCAATCACCGCGCCATCGAGAAACATCAGCGGAACGACGATCAGCCACACGAACGCGCCCAGCCGCAGCAGGGTGGACACGACGACCTGGCGGTACTCCCCCATGCGACGACTATGTCGCGAAAACAGACCATGCCGCTTGAGTAGTACTACTGCTCTCCGAGCGTTTTCTGCAGGGCCTTGTTCGCCTTCCGGGCCATGTCCGCGACGGCCTCACGACGGGCGGCGTCGGCCGCGTAGTCGTCTTCGCGGTTGCGGACCACGCGGGCCGGCGCACCGACCGCGATCGAGTAGTCCGGAATGTCACCACGGACGACCGCGTGCGCGCCGAGCACGCTGCCGCGGCCGATGCGGGTGCCCTTCAGCACGCTGACCTTGGTGCCGAGCCAGGTGTCCGGGCCGATCCGGACCGGCGACTTCACTATGCCCTGGTCCTTGATCGGCACGTGGATGTCCGAAATGACGTGATCGAAGTCACAGATGTACACCCAGTCGGCGACCAGGGTGGCCGCGCCGAGCTCGATGTCGAGGTAGCAGTTGATCACGTTCTGGCGGCCGAACACGGACTTGTCGCCGATGCGCAGCGAGCCTTCGTGGCAGCGGATGGCGTTGCCGTCGCCGATGTGGACCCAGCGGCCGATCTCCAGCCGCCCGTAGCCGGGGCGGCAGTGGATCTCGACGTCCTTCCCGAGGAAGAGCATCCCCCGCAGGATGATGTGCGGGTTGGCGAGCCGGAACTTGAGCAGCCGGTAGTACCGGACCAGGTACCAGGGCGTGTACGCGCGGTTGCGCAGCACCCAGCGCAGCGAGTCGGCGGTCAGGAACTTGGCCTGCCGCGGGTCCTGCCGGGCACGGCGCCAGGCCCGCACCCGCGACAGCGCGGGCGCACCCCACATCGACGTCATGCCCGTGACCGTAACCTGTGTGCGGGACGGGTTCGCAGGCAAGGGGAGCGGGATGGGCACGAAGCTGATCATCGACACCGACCCGGGCGTCGACGACGCGCTGGCGATCGCGCTGGCAGCACTGTCCCCGGACGTCGACCTGCTGGGCGTGACGTCGGTTTTCGGCAACGTCCCCCTCGACCGCACGACGTCGAACGCGCGCCGCCTGCTGCAGCTGTTCGGCCGCGACGACGTGCCGGTGGCCGCCGGGGCGGCGCGGCCGCTCGTCTACTCCAAGCCGCGGGACGCGAAAGAGGTCCACGGGGGCGACGGCCTGTCGGGCCACTCCTACACGCTGCCCGAAGCGAGCCGTCCGCTGGAGGAGCGGGACGCCGTCCGGCTGATGCTCGACCTCCTCGAAACCGCCGGCGAACCGGTGACCATCGCCCCGATCGGACCGCTGACGAACATCGCCGCGCTGCTCGCGGCCCACCCGGGCGCGGCGGCGAAGATCGCGCGGCTGGTGATCATGGGCGGCGGCGTGACGTTCGGCAACAGCACGACCGCCGCCGAGTTCAACATCTGGAGCGACCCCGAGGCGGCCCGGCGGGTGCTGGTCGAGGAGGACGTCCCGGTCGTGCTGGTCCCGCTGGACCTCACGCACCGCTGCGCCGTCGACGGCGAGTGGCTGGCGAAGCTCGCGTCGTCGGGGCCCGTCGGCGCCACCCTCGAAGGACTGACGTCGACCTACCGGCAGCACTACACGCGCGTGTTCGGCGAAGACCGGATGGTCATGCACGACGCCGTCGCGGTCGCCGAAGCGATTTCGCCGGGCATCCTGCACACCGAGACCTACCGGGTCGACGTCGACTGCGGCCTCGGCCCGGCGCGCGGCCAGACCCTGGTCGACCGGCGGCGGCTCGGCGAGGACGATCCGCAGTTCTCCCCCGGCCGTCCGATCGAGGTGGCGATGGACACCGACCTCGACGGCCTGCGCGGTTTCGTCCTCGACCGGCTCACCGGAGCGGCCCGGTGAGCGAGAAGCCCGAGATCGTCCCGGCCGAAACACCCGAACCGTCCGAGTCGCCTTCACCGCGCCGCCGGAAGCCCGTGGTCGTGATCGCGGCGGTGGTCGTCGTCGCGGGCGCCCTGGTCGCCGGCATCCTGCTCGCGCCGAAGCAGCAGGAGACCACGAACGCCGCCGCGACGGCGACACAGACCTCGCCGAAGCCGGCGTCGCCGCAGCCGTCCAAGCCCCCGACCGCCCCGCCGCAGACTTCGACGCCGCCGAAGGTGCCCGAAGCCAGTGAGTTCGACGCCTGGGCGTCCAAGACCAGCCAGTGGCTCGACATCCCGCTGCGCGCGATGGTCGGCTACGCGAAGGCCACGACGAAGCTGAGCAAGGACATCCCCGGGTGTCACCTTTCCTGGGTCACGCTGGCCGCGGTCGGAAAAGTGACCACGGACCACGGCCGGGTCCAGGGCGGGCAGTTCGGCACCACCGGCGTCCTCGACAAGCCGCTCGCCACGATCGAGGTGCGCGACTTCTACAGCAAGGTCGTCTCGACGGCTAACGCCGCCGGGCCGATGCAGCTGGCCCCGGCGATCTGGAGCAAGTACCAGGCGAGCGCGTCCGGCGGGAAACCCGATGTCCAAAATATCGACGACGCCGCTTTGACCACGGGCCGCGCGCTGTGCGCCGACGGCCACGACCTGTCCCAGGGCCAGACGTGGTGGAACTCGGTCAGCACGCTGCAGGCGGCGCCGCTGTTCCTGCACCGGACGCTGGCGACGGTGAACGTCTACGGCACGGTGGGCCAGGGCTCGGCGGCGCCGAACCCGGCGGTGCTGAGCGCGGTGAACTTCGCGATCGACAAGATCGGCCTGCCCTACATCTGGGGCGGCAACGGCACCGGCGGCAACGACCCGGGCTTCGACTGCTCGGGCCTGACGACGGCGGCGTACGGGAGCGCGGGCATCAAGCTGATGCGCACGGCCGACACGCAGTTCCGCAGCGTGCCGCACGTGACCGACCCCGAGCTGGGCGATCTGATCTTCTACGGCGAGCCGGCGACGAAGATCCACCACGTCGGTCTCTACATCGGCAACCAGCAGATGATCGACGCGCCGCAGACCGGCCAGGCGGTCCAGGTCCACTCGTACCGGCGGGACGGCGACGACTACGCGGGAGCGGGCCGCCCGACGGCCTGATCCAGGGCGTGGTCGCGCAGGCGACAAAAGGATTGGACGCCTGCCGCGCCGGCTTGTAGCTTGCCGGGGACCGTGACACCGCCCGAGGAGGTGAGACCCATGAACGCTGGATCGACGTGGGTGCTCCCCCTTGAGTCACGGCCGGGCGGATGACGTAGGTGTCGCCGGGAGCGCCTCGACCTCAGGGCACTCCCGAAAGGCACCACCATGGACTCTTCGCCCCCTCCGTTCGACGTGATCATCGCCGGCTGCGGGCCCACCGGTGCGACGCTGGCCGCCGAGCTGCGGCTGCACGACGTGCGGGTCCTCGTCCTCGAACAGGACACCGAGCCCGTGTCGTTCGTCCGCATCGTCGGGCTGCACATCCGCAGCCTCGAGCTGATGGCCATGCGCGGCCTGCTCGACCGCCTCCTCGCGCACGGGCGGCAGCGTCCGGCCGGCGGGTTCTTCGCCGCCATTCCGGCGCCGGTTCCCCCGGACCTCGACTCCGCGCACGCCTACCTGCTGGGAATCCCGCAGCCGGTCATCGTCCGGCTCCTCGAAGAACACGCGGTCCACCTGGGCGCCGAGGTCCGGCACGGCGCGGCAGTGGTCGATTTCGAGCAAGACGACGACGGCGTGACCGTCGAGCTGGCGGATGGCGGCCGGCTGCGGGCGCGCTACCTCGTCGGCTGCGACGGCGGGCGCAGCACGGTCCGGAAGCTGAGCGGCATCGGCTTCCCCGGCGAGCCGTCGCGGACCGAGACGCTGATGGGCGAAATGGAAGTGAGCGCGCCGCCGGCGGAGGTCGACGCCAAGGTGCGGGAGGTCGGCGAGAACCACCGGCCGTTCTGGCTGCGGCCCTTCGGCGGCGACGTCTACAGCGTCGTCGTCCCCGCCGCCGGTGTCGGCGATCGCGCGGCGCCGCCGACCCTGGACGATTTCCGGCAACAGCTGCGGGCGATCGCCGGGACCGACTTCGGGGTGCACTCCCCGCGCTGGCTGTCCCGGTTCGGTGACGCCACCCGGCTCGCGGAGCGGTACCGGACCGGGCGCGTGCTGCTGGCCGGGGACGCCGCGCACATCCACCCGCCGACCGGCGGCCAGGGCCTCAACCTGGGTGTCCAGGACGCGTTCAACCTCGGCTGGAAACTGGCGGCGCAGATCCGCGGCTGGGCACCGGACCCGCTTCTGGACACTTACGAGGTCGAACGCCGTCCGGTCGCCGAGGCCGTCCTGGACAACACCCGGGCCCAGATGGAGCTGTCGTCGCCCGGACCGGGCCCGCGGGCCGTGCGGCGGCTGCTCGCCGAACTGATGGACATCGACGAGGTGAACCGGCGGCTGATCGGGAAGATCACCGCGATCGACCTTCGGTACGATTTCGGCAACGGCCCCGACCTGCTCGGCCGCCGCCTGCGTGACATCGACGTGGACCAGGGCCGCCTCTACGACCGGCTGCACCGGGGACGCGGGCTGCTGCTGGACCGCACCGGACGCCTGACGGCCGGTGGCTGGTCGGACCGGGTCGACCTCCTCGCGGACCCGGCCGCGGCCCTGGACGTTGCGGCCGTCCTGCTGCGCCCCGACGGTCACGTCGCCTGGGTCGGCGACGACCAACGGGACCTGGACGACCACCTCGCCCGCTGGTTCGGCTCACCTCTCCGGTGACGCCCGGTGCACGGCGTCGAGGCGGACGAGCTCGTCCGCCGCGAGCCGAAGACCGCCGGCGGCGCCGTTGTCCTCCAAATGACCAGGGGTCCCGGTACCGGGGATGACCAGCACGTTCGGTCCCCGCCGCAGCGTCGACGCGAGCCACACCTGCGCCGGGCTCGCCCCGTGCGCCCGGGCGGTGGCGAGCACCTCCTCGTGCTCGTCGCCGCCGGCGCCCGCCTCGCGTCCGGCGCCGGCGATTGCGAAAAAAACGGCACGAACGCGATGCCCTGCTCCCCGCAGGTGTCGACGAACGCGTCCTGCTCGCGGCGGTAGCCGAGGCCGTAGGCGTTCTGGACGCACACCACCGGCGCGATCGCCTGCGCCTGGGCGAGGTGCGCGGGCCGCGCGTTGGAGATCCCGAGGTGCCGGATCACCCCGGCGACGCGCGCAGGTTGACCACGTCCAGGTGGTCGCGGCCGAGCTGGCGCAGGTTGCCCGCGCAGCTGCTCCGGGCGGGCCAGGGGCAGCCAGTCGCCGCCCGGGTCGCGGGCCGGGCCGACCTTGGTGGCGATGACCAGGTCGTCCGGGTGCGGCGCCAGCGCGCGGTTGATCAGCTCGTTGGCCGACCGCGGCCGCGAGAAGTGGAACGCGGCGGTGTCGATGTGGTTCACGCCCAGCTCGACGGCCCGGCGCAGCACGGCGATCGCCTGGTCGCGATCGCGCGGGACGGCGTCGGCGGCGAACGCCTGGCCGTTTTGCGGCAACCGCATCGCGCCGAAGCCCGATCCGGTTGACCGTCAGGTCGCCGAGTGTCCAGGTGCCGGGCAGGTCCGTGCTCACCCGGCGGGTGATCGCACGGGCCGGGCACCGGCCACGCCAAGGATCCTGGACCTCTGCGAGACGTCTGTCCAGGTGCTCGAAGGCCGGCTTCGGGGCAGCCGATCATGACCCCACGGCCGCCGTCGCCTGACCTACGGTGGCGAGGTGAAGTCCTTGAGCCACGACCAGCTGGCCGCCGCCCTCGTCGCCGAAGCCGACCGGTTCGGGACGGCGATCGCGGGCGCCGCCCCGGATGTGCGCGTCCCGACGTGTCCGGAGTGGACACTGCGGGACCTGACCTGCCACGTCGGCGTCGCCTACCACAAGTCCGCTGCGATCATCGCGAGCCGGCCCACCGGTTACGTGCCGTTCGAGGCCGTCACGATCGACGACCCGCCTGCCTTCGAGGCACTGGGCGGCTGGCTGCGCGACGGCGCGGAGCGCCTTGTCGCCGTGGTGGTCGAAGTCGGCCCCGAGACCCCGACGTCGACGTGGACTCCGGATCGGCGCGCCGGGTTCTGGACGCGGCGGCTGACCCACGAGACGGTCGTCCACCGCGCGGACGCCGCCTTCGCGACGGGCACGGCGTACGACGTCGATGCCGACCTCGCCGCAGACGGGATTTCCGAGGGACTGGACCTGGTGGCCGTCTTCGCGCGGCAACCGCACCCGGCGCTGGACCGGGCGTCGCTGCGCGGCGCCGGTGAGACGCTGCTGTTCCACGCCACCGACCCCGACGTCTCCTGGCTGGTCCGGCGGACGCCGTCGGGGGTCGAGGTGAGCCGGGAAACGGCTTCGGAGCCCGACGTCGTCGTCGAGGGCCGCGCTGTCGACCTGCTGCTCGCGCTGACCCTCCGCATCGCCGCGGACGATCCCCGGCTCACCGTGTCCGGGGACGCGGCGCTGTTCCAGCACTGGCGGGAGAATACGCGCTTCTAGGGCGGCCGGCGTCGATGGTGGTGGCCGGGAAAATGTGTAAGGCTCCTGTCATGAGTCAAGCCCCGACCGGCGACCGGCCCGGCTACCTGCTCAAACGCGCCCAGCAGGCCCTGCACCAGGCCTGCACCGACCGGCTGCGCCCGCTGGGACTGTCGATGTCGCAGTACGCCGTGCTGCGCGCGCTCGACGACCACCCCGGCGCGTCGTCGGCCGAGCTCGCGCGGATCACCTTCGTCACGCGGCAGTCGCTGCGGGACGTCCTGGGCGGCCTGCAGTCGGCCGGACTGGTCACCGTCGCCGAGCAGGCGAGCACCGGCCGGGCGCGGCCGGTGACACTGACGCCGTCGGGGCGCGCTCGGCTCGACGCGGCCGAAGAGCTGGTCGCCCAGGTCGAAGCGCAGATGCTCGGCACGTTGTCGGCCGACCAGCGGCGCTACCTGGCCGATCTCCTGCGGACCTGCGTCGGCAACCTGGCTTGACGACGGTCGTATAGTCGGTTCCGACTAATAGGGAGCGACTGTTGGCGCCACGCAAAATCCGCAACACCCTGGCCCTGGCCCTGCTCGGCCTGCTGCTGGAACGCCCGATGCACCCGTACGAAATGGCGTCCACGCTGCGCGAGCGCCACAAGGGCTCGACGTTCAAGATCAACCCGGGATCGCTCTACGACACCGTGGAGTCCCTGGCGAAGCATCGCTGGATCGAGCCCGTCGAGACGGTCCGGGACGGCAACCGGCCGGAGCGGACGGTCTACGCGCACACCGAACTCGGCCGCCAGGAATTCGTCGCCTGGCTCGACGAGCTCGTCCGCGAACCGGTCGCGGAGTACCCGAAGTTCGTCGCGGCGGTGAGCTACCTCGGCGCGCTCGGCCCGGAGCGCGCCGCCGACGCGCTGGAGGAACGCGCCCGCCACCTCGCCGAACGCATCGACGGCGCCGACTCGGCCTTGGCCGAAACGGTCGGCAAGGGCGCGCCGCGGCTGTTCATGATCGAGGTCGAGTTCGTCCGGCACGCCTGGCGCGCCGAGCTCGACTGGGCGCGCAGCACGGCCGCCGAAATCCGGTCCGGCTCCCTGCCGTGGCCCGAAAACTTCTGAGGGGAAAACCGTGTCCGATTTCGAAACCGACGTCCTCGTCGCCGGCGCCGGCCCCGCCGGTCTGCTGCTCGCCGCGGAGCTCGCACTGGCCGGCGTCCGCACCACGATCGTCGAGCGCCTGCCGGAGCAGCCGCCGTACTGCCGCGGCTTCAACCTGAACGCGCGGGCGCTGGACCTGCTGGCCCGCCGCGGCTTGGCCGAGGGGCTGGTGGCCGAGGGACACCGGGTGCCGCACGCCCCGGCCACCGGCCTGCCCGGCCCGCTCCTGCTCGACGGCGCGGCGACGGACCACCCGTTCTCGCTGGGCATCCCGCAGACGCGCGTCGAAGAGGTGCTGGAGGCGCGGGCACTCGAACTGGGCGTCGAAATCCTGCGCGGCCACGATCTTCGCTCGTTCACCCAGTCCGCGGACGAGGTCGCCACGGTGGTCCACAATGGACGCTTCGGCCGGACGATCCGGTCCCGCTACCTGGTCGGCTGCGACGGCGGCCGCAGCACGGTGCGCAAGCAGGCGGGCATCGGTTTCCCCGGCGTCGACGCGCGCTGGTACGCGCTGCTCGGCGACGTCGAATGCGAGCTGCCGTACGGGCCTTCGTCGGGGCCGGACGGGCGGAGTGTGTTCGTGATCCCGCGACCGGGGTACGTCCGGATCGTGGTGCGCGAGGACGACCCGCCGTCGGACAAGGACACCCCGGTGACGCTGGAGAGGTTGCAGGCCCAGGTGGACGCGGTGCTGGGCCGCCACGTCGAGCTGCGCGCGCCCCGCTGGCTGAGCCGCTTCGGCGATGCGGCGCGCCTGGCGTCGCGGTACCGCGAAGGCCGGGTGCTCTTGGCGGGCGACGCGGCCCACATCCACCCGCCGGCGGGCGCGATCGGGGTGAACGTCGCGCTCGACGACGCGTTCAACCTGGGCTGGAAGCTGGCGGCGACAGTGCGGGGGACGGCACCAGAGGGCCTTCTGGACACGTACCACGACGAGCGGCACGCGGCGGGCGCGCGGATCCTGACGAACACGCGGGCACAGGTGGCCTTGGAGGAAGCCGATTCGGAGCCGTGGGCGGACCTGATGCGGCGGGTGGCGGCGCACCCGGCGGGGAACCGGGCGCTGGCGGAGATCATCACGGGATTGGACGCGTGTTACGAGCCGGGCGGACACGCTTGGCTGGGGCGGCTGGCTCCGGACGTGCCGCTGCGGGTTTCGGGAGCGGAGACGCATCTGGCGGCGTTGCTGCACGACGGGCGGCCGGTTCTGCTGGACCTGACTCCTTCGGGATCGTTCACCGCGTGGTCGGCGGGGCTGGAGGTGGTGGCGGCTTCGAGCCCGTCCACTTCGGACGTCGATGCGGTGCTGCTGCGGCCGGACGGGCACGTCGCCTGGGTGGGCACGCCCGGCTCGGGTGATGCCGGGCTGGCGGAGGCGGTGCACCGATGGGTGGGTGACGTTCCGGTTCCGGCATCCGCCTGACTCCGGCGCTCGGGCCCTCCGCCGTTCGGAGCGACGTCGCATCCTGCGGCGGACTCCACCGGACATCCAGCCCCTCCTCGACGATCGCCCACAACCCCGGGCCCGCGGTCGGCTTGCCGGCCTTGGGCCCGGTCCACCGCCCGGCCGGCGATCACGATCCGCTCGGCCAGGCCCAGAAACCGCGACCGGCACCACCGGTGTCGTCGCGGCTTGGGCTGCCTCGGCGCGCCGGCGTTTCGCGGTCCGGTAGTTGATCCCCACCCGCCGGGCCGCTTCGCGTCTACCGACACCGTCATCCACCAGGCCAAAGCAAGCCGGCCGCCCGGCAGGCAAACCCCCCGACCACGCCGCCCCGGACCCGGGACAAGCAGGCTAGGGCACGGTCACGAGCCCGTCCGGACACGACGCAACTCCTGAACACTCAGGTGGTTGCAACCACCTCGAGAAACCGCCTCCCTCGGGGGCGCCCCCCGATTCCAGTCTATCGGCCAGGTCCGACAAATCCTTGAGAACGACCGCCCCGTGGCCCGGTTGTCCACACCTCGGCGCCATTGTGGAAAACCGGCTCAGTGCGGCCGTTCCAGGACCGCTCGCTGCTCCACCCGTCCGTCGAGCACGAACTTTCTGTGCAAGGAAAATCCCAGCTTTTCGACCACCCGGGCCGAGGACTTGTTCACCGGCTCGTACACCGCCAGCAACCGCTCTGCCCAGCCCGACTCGAATGCCTTGTCCCGCACCGCCGTCGTCGCTTCCGTTGCGTACCCGCGACCCCAGCACGATGGCGCTATCCACCAGCCCATCTCCACCGCCGGACGGCCCAGGCCCGACTCTGTTGCCGTGCGCCGCACCAACGAGACCACTCCGTCGAACGAATCCGGAGCCGCCGATACCGCGAACCAGCCGAAGCCGTGCGACGCCCAGTGCGCCAGTGTCGCGCGGTGTTTGGCCAGCGTGTACTCGTGGCTCCACGGCTCTCCCGTTCCCACGTAACGGACCGTCTCGGGCAGCTGGGCCAGCGCGAACAAGTCGTCGAAACGGTCTTCGGTCCACGCGTGCAGCGTGAGCCTCTCCGTGGTGATCAGCACCGCCGCCAGTCTAGTGGCGGTCCAGCAGCACGGCGATCCCGTCGAGCTGGCGCTGCAGGCCGAACTCGAACGCCTCGTCGAGATCCACGTTCTCGACGCCGGTCATCACCTCGGCCAGCGTCGGGAACCGGCCCGACTCGAGGAATCCGGTCAGCAGCGCCATGTCCGCCGCCAGGCGCTGGTCGCCCGTGATGCCCGTGTCCTGCTCCGCCTGGACCTCGAACGCGTTGCTCGCCGCCAGGCCGCCCACCCAGCCGTTCAGCGTCATGATCACCTGCAGCTTCACGCGCCGCTTCAGGCCCGTTCCGGCCAAGGCTCGCAGTGACCAGTCGACCAGGCGCAAGCCCGCCGCCAGCACCGGCGGGCGGACCAGGGAGTTGAGCAGGATCGGCGCCAGCCACGGGTGACGGCGGTACGCCGCCCACTGCGCGCGCGCCGCTGCCTCCAGCCGGGGCCGCCACCGGGCCGGGCCCGGCTCCGGCAGCTCCGCCTCCCCGAGCGCGACGTCGGCCATCAGGCGGAGCAGCTCGTCCTTGTCCGGCACGTGCCGGTACAGCGCCATCGGACCGACGCCCAGCTCGGCCGCCAGCCGCCGCATCGACAGCGCCGCCAGGCCTTCGGTGTCGGCCAGCGCGATGGCCGCGCGGACCAGCGCGTCTCGGCCCAGCGGCGGCTTGACCGGCGCGCGGTCGGCGACGACCGTGCCGCTGCCCGGTACCGCGCGCACCCAGCCCTGCTCGCCCAGCGCGGACAGGGCCTTCGCCGCCGTCGCCATCGCGACGCCCCACTCGCGGACCAGCGCACGCGTCGACGGGACACGGTCGCCCGGCCGCAGCTCGCCCGCGGTGATCCGGCGGCGCAGGTCCGCCGCGATCCGCAGGTAAGGCGCTTCGGCCACGACCACTCCGTACTAGAACACTTGCCCACCGGACCTAGAACGGTTTCAGGGTACTCCCCCAATGTCAGCAGCAATGATTGCCGCGCACGAACCCCGGAAATACGGTTCGGATACACCGTAAGAAAGCAGGGGGAACCATGACGACGACCGAAGTCCGCCACCCGAAGCCGTGGGTGCGCCGCCCGTGGGTGTTCCCGCTGGGGCTGCTCGTCACGGCCTTCCTGGTCTTCTCACTGCCGCCCTACCTCGGGCTCGATCCCGCGCGGTCGCGCATCCCCGCCCCCACCGGCTGGTACTACCCGGTGCTGGTCACGCACATCGGCTTCGCGACCGTTGCCATGGTGACCTGCGCGCTGCAGATCTGGCCGTGGCTGCGGCAGAAGCACCCGGCGGCGCACCGCCGCACCGGGCGCGTCTACGTCTTCGCCGGCGCGATCCCGGCGTCGGTCGCCGGGTTCGCCATCGCGCTCGCGGCGCCGTTCGGTCCGGTCGGGGCCGTGTCGAACGTCCTGCTCGCGACCCTCTGGTTCGGCTGCACCGTGCAGGGCTACCGGACCGCGCGGGCCCGCCGGTTCGGCGAGCACCGCCGCTGGATGATCCGCAGCTTCGCGCTCTGCATGTCGATCATCAGCAACCGGATCTGGGGCGTGCTCTGGGCGATCGTGCTGACGCCGCAGCTGGACACCACGTTCGGCGGCAGCGAAGTCGCACTGGGCCAGGCGATCGCCGGGATCACGACGTGGACCGGCTGGGTGCTGCCCCTGCTGGCCGCCGAGTGGTGGCTGAGCCGGGGACGCCGTCGCGCGGTGTGACCGGGGTAGCCCGTTCGGCCGATGGTCCACACCACGGTAAATGGTCTATACCAATGGGGACAACTTTCCGCCGCCGCGCTCTCAGTCGTGGAGGTTTCCCATGCGCCTGAAGTCCCTGCTGGCCGCCCTGGCCGGCGCCGCCCTGCTGAGCAACGGGGTCGCCGCCGCGGCGGCCGGCTCCCCGATCCCGGTCGGTCCCTACGTCGACATGGGCGCCTGGCCGACCCCCAGCCTGTCGGCGATGTCGGCCGCGAGCGGCGTCAAGGGCTTCACGCTCGCGTTCGTCAACTCCTACGGCTGCAAGGCCAGCTGGTTCGGTGCCTACGACCCGCGCACGGCCTGGCAGAAGGAGGAGATCGCGAAGATCCGCAACGCGGGCGGGGACGTCAAGATCTCCTTCGGCGGCGCGTCCGGCATCGAGCTGGCCCAGGCGTGCAGCACGTCCGCGCAGGTCGCGGCCGAGTACGACGCCGTCGTCAAGGCGTACGGCCTCAAATACGCCGACTTCGACATCGAAGGCGCGGCCGTCGCGGACCCGACGTCGATCGCGCGCCGCTCCCAGGCACTGAAGACGTTGCAGGACAACAACCCCGGCCTGAAGATCTCGCTGACCCTGCCGGTGCTGCCGGACGGCCTGACCGCGGACGGGCTCAACGTCGTCAAGGCCGCGAAGAACGCCGGGGTGAACCTGGATCTCGTGAACATCATGGCCATGGACTACTACCAGGGCGCCGGCGACCAGGGCGCGAAGGCCATTTCGGCGGCCAAGGCCACGCAGGCGCAGCTCAAGTCGCTCTACGGGCTCGGCGACGCGGCAGCGTGGAAGAAGGTCGGCGTGACCCCGATGATCGGCGTCAACGACTCGCAGAACGAGATCTTCTACCAGAAGGACGCCAAGGCGCTGGTGGCCTTCGCGAAGACGGTCCACCTCGGCATGCTGTCCTTCTGGGAGCAGGGCCGGGACGCCAACGCGTGCACCGGGGCGCTCTACAAGTGCACCAACGTGCCCCAGTCGAAGTACGAGTTCGCGAAGATCTTCGCCGGCTACACCGGCTGAGTCACCACCGGGCGGCGTCCGCGAGCAGTGCGTCCCGCACCGCCGCGGGCCCCGCCCGGCACGGCTCGGTCCGGCTGACCACGAACAGCGTGTTGATCGGCGGCTCCTCCGGCTCCAGCAGCGCTTCCAGGTCCCCCGACGCCAGCTCGGCCGCGCAGAGGTACCGCGGCAGCACGCTGACGCCGAAACCCGCCCGCACGCAGGCCAGGACCGCGCGCAGGTCCGGGACGACGACGGCGGGGCCCGCCGGCGGTGGGGCGCCCAGGACCGAACGCCAGTAGCGGCGGATGATCGGCAGGTCTTCGGCGTAGGCCACCAGCGGCGCCGTGCGGGGATCACCCTCGAAGCCGCGAGGGCCGACCAGGACGAACTCCTCGTCGGTCAGCGGGGTGGCCGTGAAGCCGCGGCCGCGGGGCCGGATCGTCGAGACCACCAGGTCGAAGCGCCGCTGCGCGAGACCCGCCAGGAGGTCGTCGGCCAGGCCGAAACTCACGCGCAGCTCGAGCCCGCGCCCGACCAGGTCCGCCAGCGCGGGCAGGACCCGCGCGGTCGTCAGCTCGGCGGGTCCGGCCAGGTGCACCGGCGCGGCGAATGGCTCGGCCTCACCGGCGGCCACGGAGGTCAGCGCGTCGATGTGCGGCGCGATCCGGGCCGCCAGCTCGTCGGCGGCCGACGTGGGGGTGACACCGCGGGCGCACCGGACGAACAGCTGCCGGCCCAGCTGCTCCTCCAGGGCCCTGACCTGCGCGGTCACCGTCGGCTGGGACAGGCCCAGCGACGGTGCCGCACCGGTCAGCGAGCCGGCCCGGTGGACGGCCAGGAACGTGCGCAGCAGGTCGAGGTCCAGCTCAGTCCTCGACCAGGTCGATCGAATCGACCACGTTCGGGTAGAACGCGACGTGGTCCTTGATCGGCGCGACCGCGTCGTACGGCTTCTCGTACGTCCAGACCGCGTTCTCGGCCCGCACGTCACCGGCGTTGAGGCTGTAGTAGCTCGCTTCGCCCTTGTAGGGGCAGTACGTCTCGTGGTCGGTCCGCTCCAGCACACCCGCTTCGACGTCGGCCAGCGGGATGTACTGGACCGCCGGGTAGGTGGATTCCTGCAGGGTGAAAGCGTTGCGGCTGTCCGCGATGACGCGCCCGCCCGCCTTGACCACCACGCGGGCCTTGGTCGGCTCGACGGTGATCGGGTGGTCCGGGCCCGGCTGCAGAACCTTCTTCGCCATGTCAGCTCCCTATGACTCCTGTGTACAGGGAGCAGCACGCCGGGCCCGGCGGTTATTCCACCTCAGGGCAGGTAGTACATCGGGTTCGGCAGCTTGACCGGACGCAGCGCGTAACCGCCCTCGAGGTCGCTGAACTGGTCGCCGAGGTTGAGCACGATCTTCGCGCCGGTCGCCTCGATGTGCGCCCGCGTGCCCGACTTGTACTGGACGGTGGTGCAGGTCAGCCCGCACGGCAGGTAGTCCGGCGCGGTCGTCTTCGGCTTGAAGAACGCGCCGGCCGGGGCCGGGTAGCCCTCGTTGGCCAGGTTCTTCAGCGACTGCGGGCCCTGGAACTCGTTGCGGCCGGTCAGGAAGTACACCTTGACGCCGTGCTGCGCCGCCCAGTTGGCCAGCTCCAGCACCGGCTTGTTCGCCACGAACGTGCCGTTGTCGATGGCCTGCTGCTGCTTGACCGGGTCGAAGCCGAAGTCGTTGTCGGCCTCCCAGCCGTAGGTGACCTCGGAGGTGTCGTCGACGTCGAGCACGATCGCCGGGTTCTTCACCCGGCCCAGCGACTGCTGCAGAGAGCGCTTCGCGTCGGCGACGATCCGCGTGGTGTCCTTCACGAACCGGCTGGTGTCGGAGTAGTGGTGCTTGCCGGCGGCGTCGACGTAGTCGCCGTAGTAGGCCTTGACGTCGAGCTTGACCTGGCCGATGTTGGCCGGCTCCTTCGAGCGGGCGGCGGTCGATTCGTCGGAGCCGGCCAGCGCGGTGGCTCCCGAGGCGACGGTGGCGCCGATGGCCGCGGCGGCGGCGAGCTTGACGAGACCTGACCATTTTCCGGACACGGCGAACCCTCCAGCAGAACTTGACGACCCGGGGAACCTACGTCACGTTCACCGGGAGTTCCACCCCTCGAAAGTTTCCGTTCACGTGATTCGTTCGGCGCGGCACAGGAACGCCACGGGCGAGCGGCCGATCCGCGTCAGCACCACCGACGCCTCCGCCGCGCCACGCGGTTTCAGCCGCCGCCGCAGCGCGTCCGGATCGACGTCGAGACCCCGCACCAGGATTTCCAGCCGCCCGACGTCGTGTCGCTTGAGGACGGCCTTCAGCGCCTTCTCGGTGTACGGCCCGTGCTCCAGGACGCGGAACGCCCGCACGCCCGGCGGCGGGGTGTCACCGGTCAGGTACGCGATGCGTTCGTCCAGCTGCCACAACCCGTGCCGCGCCGCGTAGTGCCGGACGAGCCCGGCGCGCACGACGGCACCGTCGGGGTCGACGATCCACTCCCCCGGGCCCCTTGTGGGCAGTTCGTCCGGTTCGGCGTCGGTGACCGTCCACTGTGTCCCGTCGGACCGCAGCACGGTCGCCCGGCGGGTGACGCCGGTGCCGAGGCCGCGCCAGAGGCAGGATTCGCGCACCTGGCCGTCCAGGGAAACCAGCTCGACCTCTTCGGCCCACGGCGTGAGCGCGAAGTCGAGACCGGGAGCGCACTTGATCGCGAGCGGACGTCCCGGGTAGGCCTCGACCAGCCCGTCCAGGGGCGGGGCGAAGTCGGCGGGTTTCCACGCCCGCCGCCCGGCGGAGTCACGCCGGGCCGGATCGGCGACGACGACCCCGGACCGGCTCGCCGGGTGCAGCGCGTCGGCACGGGCGAGCCCGAACGCGACGCCCGCCGCGGTCCCGTTGTGGCGGGCCATTTCCAGCCGCACCGGGTCCAGATCGGACCCGAGCGCGGATCGCGCCACCCGGGCGATTTCGACGAGGTCGGCACCGACCGAGCAGGTGACGTCGTGGACGTCGAGACCCGCCAGCCGCCGGGCCCGGTGCCGCGCCACGACCGACGCACTCGCCTGCTGAAGGGCGTCGGAGGTGAACAGCCAGTCCACACCGGACAGCTTTCCGGCGGCTTTCCGCCGCAGCAGCACGGTTTCCAGGACGGCGGCCGCGTGCTCTTCGCCCACGAGGCGGCGGACGGCGGCCACGGACGCGATCGGGTCGGTCAGCGGCAGCGCCGATACCTCGGCGAGCGCCGCCGCCCCCGCGCCGGAACGCAGGTGGGCGACGTCGCCGAGGCTGAACGAATAACCCAACTCAGGACGGCCGCTTGGTCCCGGTGATCATGACGTTGTAGAACAGCTCCCGCGGCAGGATCTTCGACAGCACCTTCTTGTCCACGGCGGACAGCCGCAGCCACAGGTGGTAGGCGAACAGCCGCCAGCGCACGGTCAGCTTCTCCGACGGCACCGCGGCCTCGAACGTCCGGATCGGCCAGCCGGCCAGCGCGGCCGCGAACTCCTCGGTGACCGCGCGGACGTCCTGGGCGCCGGCCCCGCGCGCCCACGACTCCAGCTCCGACGGGTCGAAGGTGTGGATGTCGACCACGGCCTCCAGCGCGGCGGCGCGCGAGGACTCGTCCAGTTCGGACTGCGGCCGCCGCCAGCCGCTCAGCACCGGCAGCTTCGTCACGCGGGTGGTCAGGAACCAGGTGAACTGGCCGAGCTTGCGGGCGTAGAAGTCACCGATCTTCGTCGGCTCGCCCGCGAAGACGAACCGGCCGCCCGGCTTGAGCACGCGCAGCACCTCGCGGAAGGCCGCCTGCACGTCCGGGATGTGGTGCAGCACCGCGTGCCCGACCACCAGGTCGAACGTGTTGTCGTCGTACGGGATGCGCTCGGCGTCGGCGACCCGGCCGTCGACGTCGAGGCCGAGCTTCTCGGCGTTGCGCAGCGCGACCTGGACCATGCCGGGCGAGAGGTCGGTGACCGAGCCCTTCTTGGCGACGCCGCCCTGCATCAGGTTCAGCAGGAAGAAGCCGGTGCCGCTGCCCAGCTCCACCGCGTGCTGGTAGGGCTGGCCGTCCTCGCCCGCGACCGCGTTGAACACATCGGTGGCGTAGGAGATGCAGCGCTCGTCGTACGAGATCGACCACTTCTCGTCGTAGGTGCCGGCTTCCCAGTCGTGGTAGAGCACGTTCGCCAGCTTCGGGTCGGCGTAGGCCGCCTGGACCTCTTCGGCGGTGGCGTGCGGGTTCGGCGCCGGGTCGTTCACGTCGGTCAAGGCGTCATTTCCCTTCGAAAGTGGCCTTGCCGGGCCCGTTTTCGATGAACGACTTCATGCCGTTCTGCTGGTCTTGGGTCGCCCAGAGGGCGGCGAACAGGTGCGATTCGAGCTTGAGGGCGTTCGGGAGGTCCATGTCGAGGCCGCCGTCGATGGCCGCCTTCGCCGCGCGCAGCGCCACGGCGGGGCCGTTCGCGAACTGGGCGGCCCACTTGTGCGCGGCCGCGTAGACGTCGTCCGGGGCGACGACCTGGTCGACGATCCCCAGCTGCAGGGCCTCTTCGGCCTTGACGAACCGTCCGGTGTAGACGATGTCCTTGGTCTTGCTCGGGCCGATCAGCCGGGCCAGGCGCTGGGTGCCGCCCGCGCCGGGGATGACGCCGAGCTGGATCTCGGGCTGGCCGACCTTGACGTTGTCACCGGCGACGCGCCAGTCCGCGGTCAGGGCCAGCTCCAGGCCGCCGCCGAGGGCGTATCCGGTGATGGCCGCGACGACCGGCTTCGGGATGTTCGCGATGGCCGCGAGGGTGCCGGTGAGGTTCGCGCCGAACTTGGCGATCTCCGGGTACGTGCGGGTGGCCATCTCCTTGATGTCCGCGCCGCCCGCGAAGGTCTTCTCGCCGCCGTAGAGGATCACCGCGCGGACGTCGTCGCGCTCGGTGGCTTCCTTCGCCAGCTCGGCGAGCTCGGCGGTGACCTGGGCGTTCAGGGCGTTGACCGGCGGGCGGTCGAGCCGGATGGTGCCGACCCCGTCCTTCACCTCGAGGGTTACGAACTCTCCCACGTCACTCCTCCTCGTTGACGGACTGCCAGCAGGCTACCGGCCGGTAAGGCCACCCTAGCGGCGACGGGCGAAGAAGCGATCGCCGGAGCGCTCCAGCACGAGGTCCTGGTCGAACGTCTTCGACAGGTTTTCGCTGGTGATGACGTCGTCGACCAGCCCGGCGACCACCGCGTGGCCGTCCCGGAGGAGCAACGCGTGGGTGAATCCGGGCGGGATCTCCTCGACGTGGTGGGTGACCAGCACGATCGCCGGCGCGTCCGGGTCCATCGCCAGGTCGGACAGGCGGGCGACGAGGTCCTCGCGGCCGCCCAGGTCGAGCCCGGCGGCGGGCTCGTCGAGCAGCAGCATCTCCGGGTCGGTCATCAGCGACCGGGCGATCAGCGCCCGCTTGCGCTCGCCCTCGGACAGGGTGCCGAAGGTGCGCTCGGCCAGGTGCCCGATGCCCATCGCGTCCAGCAGCTCGGTCGCGCGGGCCGTGTCGAGGGTGTCGTATTCCTCACGCCAGCGGCCGAGCACCGCGTAGCCGGCGCTGACCACGACGTCCTTGACCAGCTCGTCGCCCGGCACGCGCTGGGCGATCGCCGCCGAGGTGAAGCCGATGCGGGGCCGCAGGTCGAAGATGTTGACCCGGCCGATCCGCTCGCCGAGCAGGTCGACCTCGCCGGTGGTGGGGTGCAGCTCGGCCGCGGCGAGGCGCAGCAGGGTGGTCTTGCCCGCGCCGTTCGGGCCGAGCACCACCCAGCGCTCGTCCAGTTCGACGGTCCAGTCGAGGCCGGCGAGAAGGTCGTTGGTCCCCCGGCGGACGCCGACACCGGCCATCCGGACCACGAGGTCGTCAAGTTCGCTGGGCTGGATCGGCTCGCTCACGAGGCCCATTCTGTCTTCCGTCGCGCGCGCGTGCGCACCCGCCCGGGTGAGACGGCGAACCGGCAGGTCGTCATGTGTTCCACGACCTGGAACGCCACCGCCCGGCGGGCCCGCGTGTGGCAGTATTCCGGCATGTCCGCCGACGCGCCCGTGACCCCGGTGACCCGGGGCTCGTTCTGGCGCCGTCGTGCGATCGACCTGCTGCTCGTCGCTTCGGCCGGGTGTACGCGGGCGCGGCTCCACTGATCCCTCGCGTCCTCCCGGCGCGTGTGGTGCCGCGCTGAACCCGCGTCCCCGATTCCCTGCGCGTTGCGAGGAGCACCCCGTTGACCACTTCCCTGGTTCGCCCGCCCGTCGAAATCCACCCGCAGCTGACCGACCCGCTGCTGCCCGAGCTGCTGCACCCGTCGCGGCTGCTCTGGACGCCGCGGGAGCTGGCCGACCTGACCGCCACCGTCACCACCGAGCTGACCGCGGGCCTGCGCGGCATCCTGCGCTTCGACGAGGACCGCCGCTGGTGGGCGCGGCTGGCGCTGACCGACGGCGTCGAGCTGTGGCTGCTGTCGTGGCTGCCCGGCCAGCACACGAAGCCGCACGACCACGGCGGCGCGTCCGGCTCGTTCACCGTCCTGCAGGGCGAGCTCGGCGAGGAGTACCGCTACCCCGGCGGCCCGATCCGGCGCCGGACGCACGTCGCCGGCGAGGGCCTGGGCTTCGGCGCCGGCCGCGCCCACCAGGTGACCGGCATCGGCGACCAGCCGGCGGCCAGCGTCCACGCGTACTCGCCGCCGCTGGTGGCGACACGCGAGTACACCTCGCTGGCCGAAGTTCCCGCGGAAATCCCGCCGCTGCCCGCTATCGTCCGGTCATGAGCGCCGTCGAATCACTGCTGGCTTCCGCGCGGTCCGGCTTGGACCGGGTGACGCCCGCCCGGGCCCGTGAGCTGCAGGAGGCGGGGGCGCTGCTGGTCGACATCCGGCCGCTGGCGAACCGCTCCGCCGAAGGGGAGATCCCGGGCGCGGTGATCGTCGAGCGGATCCACCTGGAGTGGCGGCTGGCGCCGGACAGCGAGTGGCGGCTGCCGGCGGTCGGCCCGGATTCGACGGTGATCGTGGTGTGCAACGAGGGCTATTCGTCGAGCCTGGCGGCGGCCGACCTGCAGCGGCTGGGGCTGCCGCGCGCGACCGACCTGGACGGCGGGTTCCGGGCGTGGGCGGCCGCCGGGCTGCCCGTGCAGGACGGCGGCAGCCCGGCGGTGCCTTAGCGCGTTTCCACGCTACCGAAGGGGGCCGAGGAGTTTTCAGCCGGCGAGTGCCGGGGCGACGTGCTTGGTGAACAGGTCGATGCCCGAGCGGTCGTACGCGGCATCCGGGAAGTTCACGATCGTGTACGACATGCCCCGCTTGCCCAGGGCGGCGAGGTGCTCGGCGACCTGCTCGGGCGTGCCGGCCGTCGGGCCGCTCGCGAAGGTGGCGACCGCCCGCTCGGCGGCCTCCGCCGGGACGTACTTCTCGTAGTGCGCCTTCAGCCAGGCCTGCTTCTCCTGGACCTCCTGCTCGGTCTCGCCGAGGACGACGCTGACGTTGCCCGAACGGACGATCGCGTCGAAGTCGGTGCCGACGTCCTTGCAGTGCGCCGCGAGGATCTCCGACTTGTGGGTGAACGCCTCCGGCTCGGGGAAGAAGTTCGTGTACTTCGCGTACTTCGCCGCGATCCGGAGCGTCTTCTTCTCGCCGCCGCCGGCGATCCACAGCGGGATCCCGCCGTCCTGCAGCGGGAGCGGGCGGAGGATCGCACCGTCGGTCTGGTAGTGCTTCCCGTCCAAAGTGGACTTCCCGGTCGTCCAGAGGTCGCGCATGATCTGCACACCCTCGTCGAGCTGGCCGAGCCGCTCGCCGGCGGACGGGAAGCCGTAGCCGTAGGCCCGCCACTCGTGCTCGTACCAGCCCGCACCGATGCCCATTTCGACCCGGCCGCCGGAGATGATGTCGGCGGTCGCGGCGACCTTCGCCAGGTAGGCGGGGTTGCGGTAGCCCATGCAGGTGCACATCTGCCCGAGCCGGATGGTCTCCGTCGCGGCGGCGAACGCCGAGATCAGCGACCAGGCTTCGTGCGTGGCCTCCTCGCTCGGCACCGGCACGGTGTGGAAGTGGTCGTAGACCCAGATCGATTCGAAGGGGCCGGCCTCCGCGTGTTTCGCGAGGCCGAGCATGGTCTTCCAGTGGTCCGCGGGGTCGATGCCGGCCAGGTCGAGCCGCCAGCCCTGCGGGACGAACATTCCGAAGCGCATGCGTACAACTTAGCTTCGCTCAGGGTTGCGCGCGGCGTGATTTCCCGGCTGGAGCTGCTCCAGGTCAGGCCTCGGCTTCCGGCAGGTCGTCACCGTGCTCGGCCAAGTAGCGGCGAGCCGCTTCGTTGACCTCGTCAAGCTTGGCGTAGAACGCGAGTGGCTCCGAGTGCCGTCGGCCGGCAGCGAGCGCGGAGTAGTCCGCATCCGGCGCCTTGGCGGGCTTCGCCTGCTCCTGATCGGCCTTCGTCGTCCACTGGTCGGACTGCCGTCCGGGATGCTCGAGTGCCGGCTTTGCGGGACCACCCCGGAAGACCGTTCCGCGGATGCTTTCCAGTTCTTCGGCGGCCTCGTGCACTCTCGCCGCGGCGAGGCTCGCCGCTTCGGCACGCTGCTGCTCCAGCCGCGCCAGCTCATCCGGCGACCATGCATAAGGCCGGCGCGCGCCCAGCTCACCCAGTACCGTGTAGTAGTAACCGAGCGACCGGGCGGCGACCTCGCAGGCGACCGCCGCCGCCCGACACCGCGCCGCCGCAGCGTTGCGTACCGCCTTGTACGCGTCGCCGGCATTACCTTCCCAGCCTTCGACGTCGGCCCGCCGGAGGTCGGAAGCCAGATCATCAAGCGTCTGCGTCAGCGAGCGAACGCGATCGGCTTCGCCCCGGATCAGGTTGAGGGTGCCCGGCAACCAGGCCGGAGATTCCGTCACCACGACATCCCCGTCATTGATCGGCGGCGGTGACCCCGCCTGATCCGGCCAGGTGCTTCAGCAGGTCGCGGAGCGGCCCTTCCTCGAAGCGCTCGTACACGTCTGCCGCCGTGGACAACCGTTCTACGAGTGTCTCGGCATCGTCCATGACTGCGCGTACCGCGGACCTCGAAGCCTCTTGGAACCGAGTCAGCGCGACGGCGAGGTCCTCGTCCCAGACCAGCTCCGGTTGGATCGAGTAGCGCAGAACAGTCCGCGTCCGGTCGTCGCTGACCTGGTTGTCGAGACGTCGCGAGACCGCGACCAGCCGGGCGGTGTCGACCGCAAAGCCATTCACAAGAGAACCTCCGTGACCGAGAGAGTGGGAAGACGGTGTCAACCAGCGGCGACGAGCCGGGCTACCTCGTCCGGGGTGAGCGGTAGCGTTTCCCGGTCCCCGGGGCGGAAGCCCGGGTTGACCAGCACACCGGTGGGGCGACCGCGACCGTGTGCCAGCCGGACGATCTCCCGGCCCGCCAAGTGGGTGGTGCGCGGCCACCGCACACCGATCGCGGCGCCGTAGTCGTAGAGCAACTCGGCTCGGGTGAACACGCACAGCCAGTCGCCCAGCGAGCCCAGGCGGACCGGCCGCAGGCTGCCGTCAGCCACGACCGGGCCGTAACACCTGCACCGGAGGAACTCGTCGGCTACGTCGGCTTCCGGCGCCGCCAGCACCCGGATGAGCTCGGCCACCCGGTCGGGGCCGTCCGTGAGCGGTGGGACCTCGTTCGCTTCGAGCCACTGCCGGGCCTGCCCGAGCTCCGCTTCCGTCACCTCCGGCATCGACGGCCGCAGGCTGTCCCCCAGAAGAACATGAAACGATTTCAGAAGACGCTGACATTTGCTCTCGGAGCACTTGATCTCACCGGCGACCCAGCGGATCCGAGCGGTCGTTCCCCGTTCGGCGAACGAGTCGGGCAGTCCGAGGCCGTAAGCCGCCCAAATGACTCGCGCCATCTCGGCGCTGCGAATCCGGGCCAGCTCCGCACGGATCCGCGCCACGACGACTTCACGAGTCCGCTCCGGCGTCGCGTCTTCTGCGACACCCCAGGAGCGCCGCAGCAACGGCGCTATCCGCGCCCGCAGCTCCGGCTGCCAGATCCCGTCGTGGTTGTGCAGGTCGAACACGACCTTGCGAAAGCCGTCGCCCGGCCGCCCGCCGCCCATTGCCATCCTTCCGCCCAGACATGGAAACGGGATCCTAAACGAGCCGGGGCAGCTCCCCGCATCCGGATTGGGCAAGTCGGCGGAAAATTCCAGCACACCCTCGCACGCTGCAGTTTTGTCAGAAATCTGTCACCTTTGATCAGCTCGCGAGTACCCTGAAACGATCTTGGCAGAGAATAATTTTTGGCCAAATAAAGCCGTACGTACGTCTTCCTAAATCACTTGTGACAAATTTGTCCACAAAGGACCTGATCAGGCTTCTCGGCTTATACGGTCGAAGCAGCGGCCACACGGCAGTGGCCATCGGACCGGGAGAATCGATGCAACTCGCCCTGATCGTCACGCTGGCCTTCGTGGCCGGCGTCCTATCGGCCTCGTTGGTCGCGCTGGCCTGCACCAGGCACCACCGTGACAAGGTGCACCGGGAGCTGGAGTTCCACCGTGAGCGGGTGCGCACGCTCGAACACCTGCTGCTCTACCACGGCGGGCCATCCGGGGCGCACATCATGCCGCCCGTCATCACCGTGCCGCCGGCGGGTCACGGGTGGTGAGCTCAGGCCAGGACGAC
This sequence comes from Amycolatopsis sp. NPDC004747, assembly GCF_053601335.1. NCBI lineage: Bacteria > Bacillati > Actinomycetota > Actinomycetes > Pseudonocardiales > Pseudonocardiaceae > Amycolatopsis > Amycolatopsis sp. NPDC004747. The sequence goes on from NZ_JBSGBQ010000014.1 coordinate 143,244, forward strand.
CCGCGCCAGCTCCGCCGGCGTCGCCAGCAGTCCGTGCCTCGGCAGGACCCGGACCGTGTACCCGATCGCGCCCGGCCTTGGCAGCTTCACCCGGGCCGCGAACGCGCCGATGCCGTCGGCGGTCATCGGGACCGTCACCGGGTCGCGGAGCTCGTCGTCGTCGGCCACGCGGCCGACCACCGCCTGAATGTCCACTTCGGACGGATCAAGCCCGGCCAGGTCGATGCGGGCGCGGATCGTCACCTCGGTGCCCACCACCAGCGGCTCGGTCGCCTCCACCAGCAGCTCCGAGTCGAAGATCCGCAGCCGCGGCCACGACACCTCGAGCTTCGTGCGGTAGTCCGCCAGCGACAGCGCGCCGCGGTAGCCGTCGCCGGTGGCCGCCGCGACCGTGCGGGAGGCCGGGAGGTAGCCGTTGTCGACGTACTCGCGGACCATCCGGGACGCCTGGACGCGCGGGCCGAGCGTCTCCAGCGTGTGCCACACCATCGACAGCCAGCCCGTGGGCACGCCGTCGGCCGAGCGGTCGTAGAACAGCGGCGCGATCTGCTGGCCGAGCAGCTCGTACAGCGCCGCGGCCTCGAGGTCGTCGCGGCGCAGCGGGTCGGTGACGCCGTCCGCGGTCGGGATCGCCCAGCCGTTGCTGCCGTCGTAGCACTCGTCCCACCAGCCGTCGCGGATCGACAGGTTGAGCCCGCCGTTCAGCGCCGACTTCATCCCCGACGTCCCGCACGCCTCCAGCGGCCGCACCGGGTTGTTCAGCCAGACGTCGCAGCCGCGGTAGAGGTACCGCGCCATCGACATGCCGTAGTCGGGCAGGAAGACGATCCGGTGCCGCACGTCCGCGCCGTCGACGAACCGGACGATCTGCTGGATCAGCTGCTTGCCGTTCTCGTCGGCCGGGTGCGACTTGCCGGCGACGACGACCTGGATCGGCCGGTCTTCGTGCAGCAGCAGGGCGCGCAGCCGCTCGGGGTCGCGCAGCATCAGCGTCAGCCGCTTGTACGTCGGGACGCGGCGGGCGAACCCGACGGTCAGCACGTCCGGGTCGAACACCGAGTCGACCCAGCCCAGCTCCAGCGGCGACGCGCCGCGCTGCAGCCACGCCGCCCGCACCCGGCGCCGCACCTCGTGCACCAGCTTTTCGCGCAGCTCGCGCCGCAGCCCCCACAGCTGGGCGTCGGACACGCCGTCGCGCAACGGCCCCTCGCCGACGTCGAGACCCCATTCGCGGCCGAGCAGCGTGCTCAGCTCGCGCGCCACCCACGTCGGGCCGTGGACGCCGTTGGTCACCGACGAGATCGGCACCTCGTCGTGGTCGAACCCCGGCCACAGCCGGGAAAACATCTTGCGCGTGACGCGCCCGTGCAGCTGAGAGACGCCGTTCGCGCGCTGCGCCAGCCGCAGGCCCATGTGCGCCATGTTGAACAGGCCGGGGTTGTCCTCGGCCCCCAGCGCGAGCACGCGGCGCGGGTCGATGTCCGGGACCAGCCTGCCGTCGGCGAAGTAGCGCTGCACCAGGTCCACCGGGAACCGGTCGATGCCCGCGCTGACCGGCGTGTGCGTGGTGAACAGCGTGCCGGCGCGGACCGCGGGCATGGCCTCGTCGAACGCGAGGCCGTCGGCCTGCACGATCTCGCGGGCGCGTTCGAGGCCGAGGAACCCCGCGTGTCCCTCGTTCGTGTGAAACACCATCGGCTGCGGGTGGCCGGTGAGCTCGCAGTACTTCCGGACCGCGCGGAACCCGCCGATGCCGGCCAGGATCTCCTGCCGCAGCCGGTGGTCGGCGTCGCCGCCGTAGAGCCGGTCGGTGACGCCGCGCAGGTCTTCGTCGTTGGCTTCGAGGTCGGTGTCGAGCAGCAGCAGCGGCACCCGCCCGACACGGGCCTGCCAGATCTGCGCGCACAGCTCGCGCCCGCCCGGCATCGCGACGCCGATCAGCACCGGCCGCCCGCCCGCGGTCAGCAGCTCCAGCGGGAAGGCGTTCGGGTCGATCACCGGGTAGTGCTCGACCTGCCAGCCGTCGAGTGACAGCGACTGCCGGAAGTAGCCGTTGCGGTAGAGCAGCCCGACGCCGACCATCGGCACGCCCAGGTCGGACGCGGCCTTGAGGTGGTCGCCGGCCAGCACGCCGAGGCCGCCGGAGTAGTTCGGCAGCGCTTCGGTGACGCCGAACTCCATCGAGAAGTAGGCGACCGCGGACGGCAGGTCGGGGTCGTCGCGCTGCTGGTACCAGCGCGGCTCGGACAGGTACTTTTCCAGGTCTTCGGCCGCCTCGCGCGCCCGCGAGAGGAAACCGTCGTCGACGGCGAGCTCGTCGAGCCGAGCCGGCGGCAGCGCGGTGAGCATCCGGAGCGGGTCGCGCACGGCGTTGAAGAGCTCGGCGTCCATCGACGCGAACAGGTCGCGCGTCGGCGGGTGCCAGGTCCAGCGCAGGTTGGTGGCCAGCGCGCCCAGGCCGGACAGCGAATCCGGGAGGCTGGCGCGGACGGTGAACCGGCGGACTGCACGCATGGGAAGCGACGATATCGGGCCGCGGGCTCCGCTGCGCAGGGAGGAGTTCGGGTATTACGTGCACGCTCCGCGTATGCCCTGGGTATGGTCCTGCCCGTCGGGGTACCGGGTGGCACGAGAGTGAGTGAACAGAATGATCCCAGGGGGAGGACGGCGGGCGCTGGTGGCGCTGCTGGCCGTCGCGGCGGTCGCCGTTAGCGGGTGCAACGACAAGGGCGGCGCGAGCGGGGACCCGGCCAAGGACACCGGCGCCGGCTCGGTCTCCGGGCTGCCGGTGACGCACTTCGAGAGCGGCCTCAAGCCGGACGCGCCGAAGCCGAGCCTGAACGTCCGCAACGCCGACGGCGGCGAAGACGACAAGCTGGCCACCGCCGCGATCGAGGACGTCCAGACCTACTGGGGCGAGATGCTGCCGGCCAACTTCGGCGAGCAGTTCGAGCCGGTCAAGTCCCTGCTGTCCTACGACGCGCAGACCGACACCGAGAAGACCGGCTGCGGCAGCGTGAAGAAGCTCGTGAACGCGTTCTACTGCCCGGTCGACGACTCGGTGGCGTGGGACCGCGGCGTGCTGCTGCCGATGCTGCGCCAGCGGTTCGGCCCGATGTCGGTGGTCGTGGTGCTCGCGCACGAGTTCGGCCACGCCGTGCAGTACCGGCTCGGGGACAAGGCCGGGATCGCCAAGAACACCCCCACCGTGGTCAAGGAACAGCAGGCCGACTGCTTCGCCGGCGGCTACTTCCGCTGGGTCGCCGAGGACAAGAGCAAGTACTACCGCGTTTCGACGTCCGAAGGCCTGAACCAGGTGATGGCGTCGATGTTCCTGATCCGCGACCAGGCGGGCACCAGCGCCGCCGACAAGGGCGCGCACGGCACGGCGTTCGACCGCACCTTCGCCTTCCAGGCCGGGTTCGAGAAGGGCCCCAAGGAGTGCGCGGGGATGACGGCCGAAAACATCAAGGCCCGGCTCACCGAGCGCCCGTTCGACAAGGGCGACCAGGGCAAGGGCGACGCGAAGTTCAACGCGCAGACCGTCGCCCTGCTGAAGAAGAGCCTCGACGAGGCCTTCAAGGGCGCCGGCGTGGCCGCGCCCGAGATCACCGACGGCGGCAGCTGCCAGACCACCCCGCCGGCGTCCTACTGCCCGGCGGACAACACCGTCAGCATCGACCTGGCCAAGCTGGCCCAGCTCGCCCAGCCGATCGACCGCGACGCCGAGATGAAGGGCCAGGACCCGGGCGGCATGGGTGACTTCGCGGCGTTCTCGGAGGTCGCGGCGCGGTACGCGCTGGGCATCCAGAAGGGCGTCGGCGCGTCGATCGACAACGCGAACGCGGGCCTGCGCACGGCCTGCCTGGTGGGCGCCTGGGCGGCGTTCACCAACCGCCCGGGCGACCTGCGGCTGTCGGCGGGTGACCTCGACGAGGCCATCGCGGACCTGCTGCAGCCGGAGAGCCTCGTGTCGGCGGACGTCAACGGGAAGCGCCCGGACAGCGGTTTCGACCGGGTCGAGGCGCTGCGGAAGGGCTACCTCGAGGGCTCGTCGGTCTGCTCGAAGTCCTACGCCTGACGTACGAAAGGGGCCCCCGCCGTGGTGGGGGCCCCTTTTTCGTGTCTAGAAGAGGGCGCTCGCGAGGTCGCGGCGGGCCTTCATCACGCGGTCGTCGGCCGGGTCGAACAGGTCGAACAGGGCCACCAGGTGCTCGCGGACCTTGTTGCGGTCCTCGCCCGCGGTGCGGCGGACGGCGTCGATCAGGCGTTTGAAGCCCGCCTCGACCTCGTTCGCCGCGATCTCCAGGTCGGCCGCGTCGAGCTGGGCCGCCAGGTCCGACGGGTCGGCGTCCGCCTTGGCGCGGGCCTGCGGGTCGGCGCTTTCGGCGCGGGCGGTGAACTTGACCTGGGCCAGGGCGTTCTTCGCCAGCTCGTTCGCCGGTTCGACGTCGAGGATGCGCTCGTACGCGGCCTGCGCGGCCGCGAAGTCACCCCGCTCGAAGGCCTCTTCCGCCTCGGTGAAGCGCGGGTCTTCCGGCTCCTCGACCGGGCCGCCTGCCGCCTCCGCCTCGCGGATGCCCGGCAGCTTGTCGCGCAGGGCGTCCAGGAGCGCGGTGATCCACTTGCGGATCTCGGGCTCGGGCAGCGCACCGGAGAAGGCGTCGACCGGCTGGCCGCCGGCGATGGCGACGATCGTCGGGATGGACTGCGCGCCGAACAGCTGCGCGATCCGCGGGTTCGCGTCGACGTCGACCTTCGCGACGACCCACGCGCCGCCGGACTCGGCGGCCATCCGCTCCAGGACCGGGGACAGCTGCTTGCACGGGCCGCACCACTCGGCCCACAGGTCGACGACCACGAGCTGGTGCAGGGACCGCTCCACGACCTCGGCCTGGAAGGTGGCCTCCGTGACATCGATCACGGCCGCGCCCGAGCCGGGCCGCGGCGGCCCGTCGCCACCGCCGGCCGGGCCGGCGGGCGGGGCCGGCTGCCGCTGCGCCGCTTCGGCACGGGCCTTGAGCGCGGACAGGTCGACCGCGCCGGAAAGGGCGGCCGACAGGGCCGCTGACTTCGCTGCAGATCCGCGTGGTTGTGTCACGGTTCCATCCTGGCACGCGCGCCGGAGGAGTTTCACCGGGTGCCCGGCCTGTCCACGGTCTGACACGTTCCGCGCTCGGCGCCGGCCTCCGGCCCCCGGTCTCCAGCGTACCGACCGGCACCGACGATTCCGGGGGCCGCGCGCGCAGCCCGGAAACTGTCGGCGACCACCGGTACGCTGGAAATCGGGGCTGCCCGCACCGTGGGTTTCGGCACGCTCCCGGCCCGTCCGCTTGGCAGGGACGGCACCGCTGGGGCAGGCTCGGCCGGTGCACATCCGGCGTGACGTGAAGGTGGGCCTGTCGATCGCGGCCGCTGTCGTCTGGGTCGGTGCGGTGACGCTGCTCATCGTGCACCAGCCCGATCCCGGTGCCGCCTCGCCGGGCGAGCTGCGGGACAAGCTCGCCGCCGCCCTCTCCGGCCACGACGCGGACGCCTTCGCCGACCTCCTCGACTACCCCGGCTCGGGCGCCGACGACTTCGCCAAGGACTACGTCTCGGTGCTGGCCGACCGCGGCGCCCACGACGTGCACGTGGACCTCGGCCCGGACGCGGCGGCCCCGACCCGTGCCACCGTCTCCGGCGCGCTCGGCGACGGCAAGCCGTTCAGCTACCCGCTGACGGTGACGAGCGAAGACGGCCGCTGGACGGTCGCCTTCACCCCGCCGCTGCCCTGATCACGCTGCCCTGATCACGCCTCGCGAAGGTGGGCTTCGATGCGCTCCACCTTCGCGTCGAGCTGGCCGGAGAAACCTGGCCGGATGTCCGCTTTCAGGACCAGGCTGACCCGGGACGAGCCCTCCCCCGCGGCCTCGACCGCGCGCTTCACGACGTCCATGACCTGGTCCCAGGAGTCGCCTTCGATGTTGGTGAACATCGCGTTGGTCGAGTTGGGCAGGCCGGATTCGCGGACCACCTTCACCGCGCGGGCCACGGCTTCGCTCACCCCGCCGTCGGGGTCCCCGCCGGACGGGCTCACGCTGAACGCGACGATCATGCTCGGAAGTCCCTTCTTCGGTGTTCTTTCCGCCGGTCGTGCGACACCCGCCGGTACCCGCTGGTAACTTCGCGTGTCATGAACCGTCCGCTGCCGTTCGACCCGATCGCCCGTGCCGCCCGGATCTGGGAGGACCGGATCGGGCCCTCCGGGACCATGGCCGCGGTGACCGGGGTGATGCGGGTCCAGCAGATCATCCAGTCCGCGGTGGACGGCGCGCTCAAGCCGCACGGCTTGACCTTCGCCCGGTACGAAGCACTGGTGCTGCTCACCTTCGCCCGCAGCGCCAGCCTGCCGATGCGGGTGATGGGCGAGCGGCTCCAGCTGCACCCCACCAGTGTCACCAACATAGTGGACCGCCTGGAGCGCGACGGGCTCGTGAAGCGGGTCCCGCACCCGACCGACCGCCGCACGACGCTCATCGAGATCACCGACGAGGGCCGCAACCGCCGCGAGGCCGCGACCGAAGCCGTCACCGCCATCGACTTCGGGCTGAGCGGCCTGACCGAGCGGCAGACCGAGCAGCTGACGGACCTGCTGACCAAGGTCCGCCGCGCCGCCGGCGACTTCAGCGAGTAAGCGCTCGATGCGCAGAAAAGCCCGCACTCTCGGAGAGTGCGGGCCTTTCTCACCTGCCGGGATCAGGCGGCGACGGGTTCCTTCGCCTGGAACAGGCCGACACCGCCGTGGGACAGCCGCTGCGGGCCGTCGAGCCTGCCGTTGCGCAGCGCCCACTTCTCGAACAGCCAGGTGAACAGCGGCGGGATGCTCGCGAGCAGCGCGAGGACCAGCGTCTTCGGGCGCCAGCCGAGCGGCTTCGCCACGGACAGGGAGACGACCACGTAGAGGACGAAGATCACGCCGTGCACCATGCCGAGGACGGGAACGCCGCCCTCGCCGGAGGAGTGGACGACGTACTTGAGGAACATCCCGACCAGCAGCCCGGCCCAGGAGAGGGCTTCGGCCACTGCGGCCACGCGGAACACGAGAGCGGCCTTGCTGGACACTTCTTCCTCCTGTGGGGTCTCACCACGTTGATACGCAGACACAAAAAAGTCCGACACACCGTCCAAGGCGGACTTGCCTTGTACGTCAACGGCGCTGTCGGACGTGCTGGTACCAGTGTGAGGCGTGACGGCCCTCACGGGAACACCGGGGGCCGTGACGGTGCTCACGGCCGTGGTCCACTGTGGTCTGAACCACGGCCGTGAGCGTCGAGCGGTTACCCCGCGCAGGGCGAAGCCGGGGCGGAGGAAGGTGACGTCCCCCACTTCGCCGTCGCGTCGGCGGTGAGGCCGAACTCCAGCGTGGCGCCGTGTGCCAGCTGCTCGAACCCGACGTACACCCGGTCGCTCGGCTTCGAGCCGACCTCGAGACCCGAGACGTACTGCAGCTTCGCGCCGTCCGCGCCGGGCGCCCGGATCGTGATGTCGCGGCCGTTCTCCAGGTGCAGAACGGATTTCGCGAAACGCGGAGCGTTGAGCACGAAGTTCCCAGTCCCTGGGACGGCCGGGTAGAGCCCGAGCGCGCTGAAGACGTACCAGGCCGACATGGTGCCGAGGTCGTCGTTCCCGGTGACGCCGTTGGGCGCGTTGGTGAACAGCGTGTGCGCCGCCCGCACGACCGTCGACGTCTTCGACGGCTGCCCGGTGAGCGCGTACATCCACGGCGAGTGCAGGTCCGGCTCGTTGTTGGGGTTGTAGCGGAACTGGTCGTAGTAGTCGTACGGGCCGACGACCCAGTTCTCGCGGACCGCCGTCGCCGGGTTCTTCACCAGTTCGTCGTAGGCGAAGAAGTCGTCGAGGCGCTTCCCGGTGGCCGCCGGGCCGCCCATCCGCCACACCAGCCCGGGCACGTCCTGCTGCACGAGCCACTGGTACTGCCAGGCCGTGCCTTCGTGGAAGCCGTCCTGGCTCTGCGGGCTGTACGGCTTGTCCGGCGGCGAGAACCACGCGCCGCCGAGGACCTTCGGCCGGAAGAACCCGGTGAAGCCGCGGTCGGCCTGGGTGGTGTCCCACAGTGTCCGGTACGTCCGGCCCTTGGCGGCCAGCGCCGCGGCGTCGTCCTTCTTGCCGAGCGCGGCCGCCATCAGCGACAGCGAACAGTCACCGAGCGCGTACTCCAAGGTGGCCGACGCGCCGTGGTTCGGATCGGTGTCCTGGCCTTTCTTCGGGAAGCCCGGGTCGTACTGGACGAACCCGTCCTGCTGGTAGCTCGCGTTGCCCGAGCGCCCCTGGAACGGCGACGCGGCGGGCGGGATCTCCCGCGAGTTCTGCAGGAGCGCCTGGTAGGCGTGCATCTCCTCGCCCGACAGCGCGCCGAAGCGCCACAGGTCGACCAGGAACGGCGTGACCGGGTCGCCGGTCATCGTGTTCGTCTCCTGGCTCGCGTACGCCCACCGCGGCAGCCAGCCGCCCTGGTCGTGGATGGCGAGGATGCTCTTGGCGATGTCGCGAGCGCGGTCCGGCCGCAGCAGCGCCAGGAGCTGGTTCTGCGTGCGGTAGGTGTCCCACAGCGAGAAGAAGTCGTAGTACGTCCAGCCCGCCGCGCGGTGGATCTTCTTGTCGAAGCCGTAGTAGCGGCCGTCGGCGTCGTTGGCCGTCAACGGCTGCAGCAGCGCGTGGTAGAGGGAGGTGTAGAAGACCGTGCGGTCGTCCGGTGTACCGCCCTTGATGTCCACAGAGGACAACTCGCGCCGCCAGGTGCGCTGGACGGCGTCCTTGGCCGCGTCGAACGACCGGATGCGCTCCGAGGCCAGGTTCCCCCGGGCGCCGGCCGCGTCGACCTGGGAGATCGCCGTGGTGGCGGTGACCTGGCCGCCGCCCGCGAAGGTCAGCCACGCGCCCCGCAGGCCCGCGCCGCCTTCGGAGGCGCGGGAGCCGGGCGTGCCGCCGCTCGGCGACCACGTGCCGAACGCCTTGAACGGCTTGTCGAACTTCGTCGTGAAGTACGTCGTGTAGGCCTTGCCGCCGCAGAACGCCTGCGACTCCACGGTTCCTTCGACGGTCCGGTCGTCGACGACGCGGATGCTGCTGCCCGTCACCGGTTCCTTGTCGTTGGCCTGGCCGACGTTGACGAAGACGTTCGCGTCACCGGGCTTGGCGAAGGTGTAGCGCTCGGCACCCGCCCGCGTCGCCGCGGTGGTCTCGACGTCGACGCCGCCGTAGCCGGTCAGGCGGACCTTGTAGTAGCCCGGCTTGCCCACTTCGCCGTCGTGGGTGAACGGCGAGGCGTACTGCTTCTGGTCGAAGGTGTCCGGGCGAGTCGTGTCGAACGCCTTGCCGGGGCCCACTTCCCCGGTCGTCGGCAACGTCGAGACCAGGCCGCCCTGCTCCCAGCAGCCCGCGCCGGACAGGAAGAAGTGCCCGAACCCGCGGATCGCGGTGTCGGTGTAGCGGTAGCCGGCGTAGTGCGAGGTGATCGGGCTGACCTGCGTCATCCCGAAGGGGGCCGAGGCACCCGGGAACGTGTTGCCCTCGTCCTGCGTGCCGATGAACGTGTTGACGGCGGCCAGGGCATCCCCGCCGGCCGCGGCGGCGACGGTGGGACTCGCCACCGTCGCCGCCGCGGCGAGCGTCAGCACGCCCGCCAGGAACTTGCCCGTCATGCGCCGATCCCGATGGCGAAGACGTGCAGGTCACCGCCGCTGACGTTGGCCGGCAGCGTCACGCTGGCCACCGTCTTGCCCGCGGCCAGGGTGATCGGGTTGGTGCCGAACACCATCGTGCGGATCTGCTGCGGGGAGCCGCCCGAAGCGTTGCGGTACGGCGTGGACAGCACGATCCGGTTGCCGAACGCGGGCTGCGCGTTGCCGCCGCCGAGGGTCCAGTCGGAGAACCCGATGGTGGCGGTGGACGTCGTGCCGTCGGTGTAGGTCACCGTCAGCGTGCCGGACGCGTTCCCGTTCGACGCCGAGCCGAGCAGCGCGAGCCGGCCGGAGCCGCTCACGTTGACGGTCTGGCCGCCGGCGACCACGTTGTCCGGGTCCCCGGCCGGGAACGACGGCCAGGTGAACTTGAGCCCGTCACTGGTGACCGTGGCGCCCGGGGTGGCACCGGCCGCGGCGAGGGCGTCGGCCGAGTAGCTCCAGCCGCCGCCGTCGAAGTTCGCCGCGCCCGAGTTCGCGTCCGGGGAGATGCCGGCGTTGTTCACCGTGGCCAGCCAGCTGTTCGGCTGCGCGACCAGCACGGTCAGCACGGCCTGCGAAGAGGCCACGCCGGGTGCGGAGAACGTCACCGGGATGCGGCGGGCGCCGTCGGCCAGCCCGGCCGGGACGCTGACCGTGAGCTCGGCGCTCGCCTTGCCCGCGGCGGGCACCGCGATGCTGCCGGTCGCCGGGGTCAGCGTGATCCCGTCGACGCTGCCCGCGCTGTAGGTCCAGGTCCGGGCGACCCCCGAAAGGTCCTGGACACCCACGGACGCCTTCGACGTCGACCCCGCGGGCGTCACCGAGCGCGCCGGGTCCACGAAGGACAGGCTCGGCTTCTCCTGCTCCCGGAACGACGGCGGCGCGTCGGTCGCCGCGCTGCCCCACGAGGTCGCCGTGGCGGAGCGGGTGTAGTCGAGCGTGCCGCCGCTGGAGAGCAGGGCTTCCGGCAGCCACGCCTTGGCGGCCGCACCGCCGTTGACCTTGAGGCTGCCCACGTAGTCACCGGTGCCGGGCGCGTTGATGGTGATCTTCTTGCCCGCGCCGGTGGTGAGCACGGCGTGCTCGAAGCGCGGGGTGACCAGCAGCGTCTCGGCGCGGCCCGGGATCTCCGGGTAGATGCCGAGCGCCGACCAGACGTACCAGGCCGACATCTGGCCGAGGTCGTCGTTGCCGATCAGGCCTTCGGGACGCGGGTTGTACAGCTCGTCCATCGAGCGGTGCACGATCGCCTGGGTCTTGGCGGGCGCACCCGCGTACGAGTAGACGTACGGCGCGTTGGAGTTCGGCTCGTTGCCCATGAAGGCGTACGGCTCCTGCGTGCCCGCGTTCAGCTGGGTGAAGAAGGTGTCCAGCCGGGACTGGGTCGCGGTGTTGCCGCCGAACGCCGTCACGACGCCGCCGAGGTCGTAGGGCACCATCCACTCGTACTGCGCGCCGTTGCCCTCGACCCAGCCCTGCGAGCTGGCGGGGTCGTAGGTGCCGGAGAACGAGCCGTCCGCGTTGCGCGGCTGCAGGTGCCCGGTCCCCGGGTTGTAGAGGTTCTGCCAGTTCTGCGCGCGCTTCATGAACGTCGTGTACGTCGCGCTGTCGCCGAGCCGCTTCGCGAACTGGGCGATGGAGAAGTCGGCGCTGGTGTATTCCAGGGTGTCCGCGCCGGCGCCCGGCACGTAACCGAGCTTCTGGTAGTCGTCGAGACCCGGCCGCTCGGTGTAGCCCTGGGTCGGCTGGGTGGCGCCCTTGATCATGAGCAGCAACGCCTTCTGGGCGTCGAAGTCACGCGCGCCGAAGGCGTACGCACTGGAGACGATGATGTGGTACGGGTCGCCGTTCATGACGCCGGTGTAGTCGTTGGCCACCGTCCAGCGGTCCCACGAGCCGCCCTGCTCGGCGTAGGCCATCATCGACCGGACGATGTCCGAGGTCTCCTTCGGCGCGATCGTCGCCAGGAGCGGGGCTTCCGAGCGGTAGATGTCCCAGCCCGAGAAGTTGGTGTACATCGCGTGGCCCTTGTCGGCCGTGTGGACCCGGCCGTCGAAGCCGACGTACTGGCCGTTGACGTCGGAGAAGACGTTCGGCTGGATCAGCGAGTGGTACAGCGAGGTGTAGAACGTCGTCAGGTCGGCGTCCGAGCCGCCGGTGACGGCGATCTTGCCGAGCTGGTCGTTCCACGCCTTGCGCGCGTTCGACGCGACCGTGTCGAACGACTTGCCGGTGTTCTCGGCCTTGAGGTTGGCCTTCGCGCCGTCGGCGGACACAAAGGACAGTCCGACCTGGACGTTCACCTGTGCGCCGTTGAGGTTGGCGAAGGTGACGTACCCGCCGCTGCCCGGGCCGGACACGGTGGTGTTCTGCGGCGCCGCCTTGGCCGGGCGCGCGATCGAGGCGTCGACGCCGTTGGGCTGCGCGACCTTCGCCCTGGCCCCACCGGTCTCGGCGGCCTTGTTCGGCGTCACGGCGCCGTTCTTCCAGGTGCCGATCGACGCGAACGGCGTGTCGAACTTGGCCGAGAAGTAGACGCGGTAGCTGTTGCGCGCGCCGCAGAAGCGGCCGCTGGTCGCCCAGCCGCTGATGGTGTCCTTGCCGATGGTGATGGACGCGTCGTCGGTGCCGTTGACCGAGCCGGACGTGTTGACCAGCAGCGTCGAGGACGCGCCCGCCGGGTAGGTCAGCCGCGCGGAGCCGGTGCGCTGGGTCGCGCTCAGCTCGACCTTCGCGCCGCTGTCGAGGGTGACGTCGTAGGCGCCGGCGGTCGCGTGTTCGTTGGTGTGCGAGAACTTCGACGTGTAGTGCCCGGGGTCGGTCGCCGGGGACGTCGTCACTTCACCGACATAAGGGATGAACGGGATGTCCCCGTAGGTCGAACAGCCGGCGCCGGACAGGTGCGTCAGGCTGAACCCGGTGAGGGCGTTGTCGTCGTAGAAGTAGCCGCCGGGCTGGGATTTCACCGTGTCCGGGCTCCACTGGACCATGCCGAACGGCGCCACCGCGCCGGGGAACGTGTTGCCCGCACCGCCCCCGGTACCGTGGTCGGCCCCGCCGGGCCGGGTGCCCACGAAGGGGTTGACCCACTTCGCGTAGTCCGTGCCGGTAGCCGCGGCAGCGGGGACAGCGGGAGCCACCGCTGCGGTCACCGCCAATGTCAGGAAAGCTAAACCGGCTCTGAAGCGCGCTCGCGCCATGGCCATCGCCTCTCCACCTCGTCAGCGCGACCCAGAAACTGTCATGACAACCTTGTCGCGCAGTCGGTCGAACCCGGCCACCTTGGGTAGCCACTCACCGGACAGTCAAGGGACACGTCAAGACCTGTCCACTTCCGGACAGCGTGATCAGCCGTCTGTCCTACGCCATCGGTAGCCGAATCGGCACAATCCACACCCGGGGCGTTGACAAGCACCGGGGGCGTGGCGTTCAATCCCGGTCACTATGACAACGTTGTCTCCTCTGGGCCGGGACTCCGGCGGCAACACGCGCACGGCGAGCAGGCGGGCCACGATGAGCGACGTGGCCCGGCTGGCGGGCGTGAGCATCAAGACCGTCTCACGCGTGGTCAACGACGAACCGGCGGTGCACCCGGACACCGCCGAGCGGGTCATGGCGGCCATCGAGCAGCTGGGTTTCCGGCGCAACCTGGGCGCGCGGAACCTGCGCCGCGGGTCGACGACCGGCACCATCGGGCTGATCGTCGAGGACGTCGGCAACCCCTTCTACTCCGAGCTGAACCGCGCGGTCGAACGCATCGCGACGTCGTTCGGGCGCCAGGTGCTCACCGGCTCGTCGGAGGAGAACTCCGACCGCGAGCGCGAGCTCGTCCTCGAGTTCTGCGCGCGGCGGGTGGACGGCATCCTCGTCGTCCCGGCCGGCCTGCAGCACGGTTACCTGGTGCCGGAGATGCGCGCGGGCACGCCGGTGGTGTTCATCGACCGCCCGGCAGGCGACATCGTGGCCGACACCGTGCTGGTCGACAACCTGGGCGGCACCATCGAAGCCGTCACGCACCTGGCCCGGCACGGGCACCGGCGGATCGCGTTCCTCGGCGACAGCCCGGACATCTTCACCGCGGCCGAGCGCCTGCGCGGGTTCCGCGAGGGCTGCGTGCGCAACGGGATCTCCTACGAGGAGTCGCTGGTTTCGATGGGGACACCGACCCCGGACGCGGTCGGCAACGCCGTCAAGCGGCTGCTCGACGGCCCGGACGCGGCCACGGCGGTGATCGCGGGCAACAACCGGATCGCGGTGCACCTCCTCCGCGCCCTCGCGCACGCCGAGCGCCGCCCGGCCATGGTCGGGTTCGACGACTTCGAGCTGGCGGACCTGCTGAACCCGCCGGTCACCGTGGTCGCGCACGACGTCAGCGCGCTGGGCCACGCCGCGGCCGAGCTGCTCTTCGCCCGCGTCCAAGGAGATCAGTCCCCGCCGAGAAAGGTAGTCCTGCCCGTGCATCTCGTCGCCCGTGGTTCCGGTGAGGTCGCCCCGTGACCTTCGAACCGATCCGGCTCGCCGCCAACCAGCCGCCGCAGTTCTACCGCGGCGGCGACGCCATCGCGGCGCTGCGCGGGGCATCGTCCGACAAGAAGTTCGGCCCGGAGGACTGGGTCGCCTCGGCGACCACGATGTTCGGCCAGGAGACCAACGGCCTCACCCGCCTCCCGGACGGCGCCTGGCTGCGCGACGCCGTCGAGGCGAACGCGAACGGCTGGCTCGGCGCGAAGCACGTCGAGGCGCTCGGGACGTCGACCGGCCTGCTGGTGAAGCTGCTCGACGCGGGCCAGCGGCTGCCCGTGCACTTCCACCCCGACGACACCTTCGCCAAGCGGCACTTCGACTCCCACTTCGGCAAGACCGAGGCCTGGATCGTGGTCGGCACCTACGGCGACGACCCGCGCGTCTACCCGGGCTTCAAGGAGACGCTGTCGAAGGCGACCGTGTCCGAGTGGACGCGCGAGCAGGACGTCCCCTCGATGCTGGGCGCGCTGAACAGCATCCCGGTGGCCGCGGGCGACACCGTCTACATCCCGGCCGGGCTGCCGCACGCGATCGGCGAAGGCGTGTTCGTCGTCGAACTGCAGCAGCCGACCGACTTCTCGCTCACCATCGAGTGGCGCGACTTCCTCGCCTCGCCGGAGAAGGGCCACCTCGGCCTCGGCTTCGACACCGCGATCGAGGCGCTCGACACCTCGGGCTGGGACGACGAACGGCTGGCCACGATCATCAAGCACACCGCGGGCGACCCGTCGTCCACCGTGGACCTGCTGGCCGGCGGATCGGAGCGGTTCTTCCGAGCCGAACAGCTGCGCACCGACCAGCTGACAACGTTGTCACTCGACCCGTCCTTCGCGGTGCTGGTCGTCCTCGACGGCGAAGGCACCCTGCGGACCGAGCACGGCGGCGAGCACGCGCTGGCGAAGGGCGACACCTACGTCGTCCCGTTCGACGCCGGCCAGACCGAGCTGTCCGGCACGGCGACGGCGATCCGCTGCCGCCCGCCGGCGCCGGAAGAGAGGCACGGATGAGCGAAATCCTGCTGGACGCGATCGACCTCACCAAGCACTACGGCTCCGTGGAAGCCTTGCGCGGCGCGTCGTTCCAGGCCCGCGCGGGCGAGGTGACGGCCCTGATCGGCGACAACGGCGCCGGCAAGTCGACGCTGGTCAAGTGCCTTTCCGGGGCGGAGCAGCCGACGTCGGGGAAGATCCTCCTCGACGGGTCGGAAGTGCGCTTCGACTCCCCCACCACCGCCCGGCGGCTGGGCATCGAGACCGTCTACCAGGACCTCGCCGTCGCCCCCGAGCTCGACCCGGCCGCGAACCTGTTCCTCGGCCGGGAGATCCACCGCAAGGGCATCCTCGGCAAGCTCGGGATGCTCGACAAGGCCGAGATGCGGCGGCAGGCCGTCGAGGAGTTCCAGCGCCTCGGCGTGACGCTGCAGAGCACCGACGTCCCGATCGGCTCGCTGTCCGGCGGCCAGCGGCAGAGCGTCGCCGTGGCGCGCTCGGTCGTCTGGGCGTCGAAGGTCGTGTTCATGGACGAGCCCACCGCGGCTTTGGGCGTCGTCCAGCGCGAGCGCGTGCTGGACGTCATCAAGAAGGTGCGCGACAAGGGCATCGCCGTCGTGCTGATCAGCCACAACATGCCCGAGGTGCTGTCGGTCGCCGACCGCGTCGAAGTGCTGCGGCTGGGCAAGCGGGTCGCCCGGTTCACCGGGGCGGACACGAAGCTCGAAGACCTCGTCGCCGCGATGACCGGCGCCCTCGTGCAGGAGGAGGCGGCGTGAGCGTGTCCACTCCCCCGGCGAAGAAGGACATCCAGGAAGCGCCCGACGCGGGCTTCGGCAAGCGGCCGCTGGGCAAGCGGCTGGTCGGGGCCAACACGTTCTGGATCGCGCTGGTCCTGGTGGCGCTGATCGTCGTGTTCAGCGCGATCGCGCCCGGCGAGTTCCCGACCCTGTTCACCTTCCAGACGCTGCTCATCGAGACGGCCGTGCTGCTGGTGCTGTCGGTCGGGATGACGTTCGTGATCATCACCTCCGGCATCGACCTTTCGGTCGGCTCGGTGCTGATCTTCGCCGGCATGGTCGCCGGCAAGGTGATGGAGGCGATGTCCGGCGGCAACGCCTCGAACGCGGGCTGGGGCGTGATCACCGCCGGCCTGGTCGCCGCGGTCGTCGCCGGCACGGCCTGGGGCCTGGTCAACGGGTTCCTCATCGCGGTGGCGGGGATCCCGCCGCTGATCGTCACCCTCGGCACCATGGGCGCGGCGCTCGGCGCGGCCTACCTGCTCAACAACGGCTCCGACGTGCGGAGCATCCCGGTCGTGCTCAACCAGACCCTCGGCTACGGGACGTCGTTCGGCGTCGTGCCCAACCTGGTCATCGTCGCCGTGGTGATCACCTTGATCGGGGCGTGGCTGCTGCACACCACGAAGTTCGGCCGGTACACCTTCGCGGTCGGCTCCAACGCCGAGGGCGCGCGGCGCGCCGGCATCGGCGTCACCCGGCACCTGCTGAAGGTGTACACGCTGACGGGTTTCCTGGCCGGGATCGCCGGGTTCCTCTCGCTGGCGTACTACGCGTCGACCACGATCTCGGCGCACACCACCGACAACCTCAACGCCATCGCCGCGGTCGTGATGGGCGGGACGAGCCTGTTCGGCGGCGTCGGCTCGGTGCTGGGCACGGTGATCGGCGTGTTCATCCCGGCCGTGCTCAAGAAGGGCTTCAACATCACCCACGTCCAGGACTTCTGGCAGATGATCGCCGTCGGCGCCGTGCTCATCGCCGCCGTCTGGTTCGACCAGCGACGCCGCCGCCGTCGCAACTCCCGCTGAGTTCCCCACAGGTACGGTTCCCCCAAGTACAACGAGGTGCTTATGAAGCTGACCAAGACTCTCACCGCCATGGGTGCCGTGGTCTCCGCGGCGGCGCTGCTGTCCGCCTGCGGCTCCGGCACGGTCGGGCAGACCGGCTCCGGCGACTCCGCCAAGCCGGCGGGCAGCAAGAAGCTCGCGCTCATCCCGGGCGTGCAGGCCGAGCCGTTCTACATCTCGCTGCAGTGCGGTGCGGAGGCCGAGGCGAAGAAGCTCGGCTACGAGCTGACCACGCAGGCGCCGCAGAAGTTCGACGCCGCGATGCAGACCCAGCTCGTCAACGCGCTGGGCTCGAACCCGCCGGCCGCGCTGCTCATCGCCCCGACCGACGACACGGCGATGCTCGCGCCGATCCAGCAGGTCAAGAACCGCGGCGCGAAGATCGTCGAGGTCGACACCTCGCTGAAGGACACCGGCGTCGCCGTGTCGTCCGTTTCCTCCGACAACACCGCGGGCGGCAAGCTCGCCGCGCAGACGATGGCGAAGCTCGCGGGCGGCAAGAGCGGTTCGGTGCTGGTGCTCGACACGATCGCGGGCACGTCCACGACCGCCGCGCGCGCCAAGGGCTTCGAGGACGAGCTGAAGAACACCCCTAACCTGAAGTCGATCGGCGTCCAGTTCACCCAGAACGAGCCCGACCAGGCGGCGTCCAAGGTGACGGCGGCCCTGTCCTCGACGCCGGACCTCATCGGCGTCTTCGCGACCAACCTGAACACCGGGGAAGGCGCGGCGACCGGCCTGCGCAACGCCGGCAAGGTCGGCGCGGTCAACCTGATCGGGTTCGACGCGAGCCCGTCCGAGGTCGAAGGCCTCAAGAACGGCCAGTACCAGGCCCTGATCGCCCAGGACCCGGCCGCGATCGGCACCCAGGGCGTCCAGCAGGCCGTGGCGGCGATCGAGGGCAAGCCGGCGACGCGGAACCTCACCGCGGAGCTGCACTCGATCACGAAGGACGACATGGACGCCAACTCGCAGTACTTCTACAAGCAGAGCTGCTGAGCCGTCCGTCAGGGCCCTGCGGGTGGTCTGTGGCCACTCGCAGGGCTTTGACCAGCGGTGTTCACCGCCGGTGATCGGCCACTACCGGTCACCGCGGTGGGGGAACCGCTCACCGCACCACGCGTTTCCCGGACGGGTGGCTCGCGTCACACTCATCTGCACATGCATTTGCACTATCCGATGCATGATCGCAGGGAGGGGTGCGATGAACTACGAGCCGGCCTTGCACCGGACGATCTTCGCCGTGGACGTCGAGGGCTACGGCGACCAGCGCCGGACCACGCCCGACCGCCTGGCGCTGCGTGCGGGGCTCTACCGCGCGCTGGACCGGGCGTTCGACGACGCCGGCGTGCCGTGGCGGGACTGCCGCCCCGACGACTGCGGCGACGGCGTCTTCGTCCTGGTGCCGCCGGAGGTCCCGAAGGGGAACTTCGTGGAGTTCCTGCCCGCCGCGCTCGCCGTCGCGCTGCACCGGCACAACCGCACGCACGACCCCGGGGCCCGGATCCGGCTCCGGATGGCGCTGCACGCCGGCGAGATAGCCTACGACGACCACGGCGTCACCGCACCGGCGATCAACCAGACGTTCCGGCTGCTGGAGGCGCCGCCGCTGAAGGACGCGCTCAAGTCCTCGCGCGGGGTGCTGGCGCTGATCACGTCGGCGTGGTTCTTCGACGAGGTCGTCCGGCACAGCGACGGCCTCGACCCGACGACGTTCCGGCCGGTCCCGGTGGCGGTCAAGGAAACGCGCACGACCGGGTGGATCTCGCTGCCGGACCGGCCGTACCCGGCGAACTCGAGCCTGCTGGGCAACGTGACGGCGCTCGACCAGTACCGGACCTGGCGCCGCTTCCGCCGCCACGCCCAGGTGCTGAGCGACCGCGACGGGCCCGCGTAGCCGTAGGATCTACTGCCCTGGACACCGCCGCCGAGGGGAGGCCCGACCGTGCACCTGCGCCCGGCGTCCCGCGCCGACCCGCTGCCGGTGCTCGCCGCCGCCCGCCGCATCACCGACGACCTGCGCGACGGCCTGTCCGGCATGCCCGCCCGCCGGGCCGCGCACCGCCTGCGCCGGCTCTTCGGCTTCCCGGGGCTCGGCCTCACCGACCTGTCCGGGTCGCTGCTCTGGTCGGGACGGCCCGGACCCGACGCGGTCGTCGCGACGGTGCTCGACAGCGTGCTCCACAGCGAGGAACCCGGCTCGGCACCGGAGGTCCTCGCGCTGCCGCTGCACGTCCGCGACGAACTGGCCGGGGCGCTGCTGGTCGTCGGGGACGTCCGGGACGCGGTCGCGGCCCAGGCCGCCGACCTCGTCGTGCAGGCGCTGGAACGCGGCAGGCTCGAAGCGTCGGCGGAGCAGGCGGCCCAGGCCGAACTGCGGGCGCTGCGGGCGGAGATGTCGCCGCACTTCGTCTACAACGCCCTGACCGTGATCGCGTCGCTGGTGCGCTCGGACCCCGACCGCGCGCGCGACCTCATGCTCGACTTCGCCGACTACACCCGCTACAGCCTGGCTCGCCACGGTGAGTACACCGTGGTCGCCGAGGAGTTCCGGGCGATCGAGACGTACCTGGCGCTGCAGAAGGCGGTGCTCGGCGAACGGCTGCGCGTGCAGGTGCGGGTGGCGCCGGAGATCCTCGCCGTTGCCGTGCCGTACCTCGTGCTGGAGCCGCTGGTGGAGAACGCGATCCGGCACGGCATCGAGCCGCGGTCGGGCACCGGGCAGGTCCAGGTGCACGGCCAGGCGGAAGGGAACGACTGCGTGATCTTCGTCGAGGACGACGGGGTCGGCATGGACCCGAAGCGGGCGGCGGACCTCCTCGCCGGCCGCGTCGGCGAGGACGACCCGGCCGGGCTCGGACTGGCCAATGTGGACAGACGGCTGCGGGACGTCTACGGCGCCTGGTACGGCCTGACCGTGGAAACCGAGGTCGGGGCCGGCACCCGGGTGATCGTGCGGGTGCCGCGGTTCCAGCCGGGGGTGCTGCCGTGACCGGGCTCCGGGTGCTCGCGGTCGACGACCTCCCGCCCGCGCTGGACGAGCTCTGCCGCATGCTGCGCGAAGCGCCCGAAGTCGGCGAAGTCGTCGGGGCGGGTGACGCGCTGAAGGCGTTGAAGCTGCTTCAGGCGGATCGTTTCGACGCGGTGTTCCTCGACATCTCGATGCCGGGGCTCGACGGGCTCGAACTCGCGTCGCTGCTGGCGAAGCTGAGCGAGCCGCCGGTGATCGTGTTCGTCACCGCGCACGACGGGCACGCGGTGGCGGCCTACGGCATCGGCGCGGTCGACTACCTGCTCAAGCCGGTCCGGACCGAACGGCTGTCGGCGGCGCTGGCGAAGGTGCTGCGGATGGCGACCCCGGCGTCGCGGCCGACGCCGGACGCGATGGCGGCGCTGCCGGTCGAGGCCGGCGGGCGGACGCGCTACGTCCGGCGGGACGACGTCCTGTTCGTGGAGGCCCACGGCGACTACGTCCGGCTGCACACGCGCGGCGGGGTCCACCTGGTCCGGATGCCGATCTCCCGGCTCGAGGAGTACTGGGAGGGAACAGGGTTCAGCCGGGTCCACCGCGGTTTCCTGCTGGCCGTGGGGGCGGTGCTGGAGCTGCGCAGCGACACGGCGGGCGGGCTGCTGGCCCACACCGAGGCGGGGGACGTCCCGGTCAGCCGCCGGCACGCGCGGGACCTGCGCGACCGGCTGCTGGAAGCCGCGCAACGCGGCCAGCTCGGCTCGGGCTCGCGATGAGTGACCGCCGCCGGCCGGGGCCGCGATGAGCAAGATCCGCCGGGTCGCCGTCACCAGCCCGCAGACGCGGCTGGCCCACGCCCGCCGCCGGTCGCGCGGCCGCTGGCGCCAGCCCCGGCTCCCCGCGGGCGACACCCAGCGCGCCACCGCCCTCTACGCCGCCCAGCGCCGCCGAGGCCTCCCCGCGCTGGTCCTCATGTTCACGCTGCTGCTCGGCCTCCCCGGCGTCTTCGCGCTGTTCCCGGCACTGGACACCGTGCGGCTGCTGGGCATCCCGCTGTCCTGGTTGCTGCTCGCGGTCCTGCCCTACCCCGTGATGGCGCTGCTGGCCCGCTGGCAGCTCCGCCGCGCCGAGCGCATCGAGGACGACCAGTGACCCCAGCGCCCCGATGTGGCCTTCGGTGCGTCACACGCACCCAAGGCCGCCTTGGGGCGCTCGAGCGCGGCAGGGAGCGGTAGTGGGCGTCGCGCTCGCCGTCGCGCCGGTGGTGCTCATGACGCTGCTGATCGGCGTCCGCGGGGTCGCCGCCATGCGCACGACGTCGGACTTCCTCGTCGCGTCCCGCCGGATCTCGCCGCTGGTGAACTCCGCGGCCGTCTCGGGTGAGTACCTTTCGGCGGCGTCGTTCCTCGGGATCGCCGGGCTCGTCGTCAAGGACGGCATCGGGGCGCTGTGGTACCCCGTCGGCTTCACCGCCGGGTACATCGCGATGCTCGTGCTCGTCGCCGCGCCGATGCGCCGGTCGGGCGCGCTGACCGTGCCCGACTTCGCCGAGGCCCGGCTCAACTCCCCCGCCCTGCGCCGCCTGGCGGCGGTGGTCGTGCTGGTGATCGGCACGATCTACGTCGTCCCCCAGTTCCGCACCGCCGGCCTGGTGCTCGCCGCGGTCGGCGGCACGCCGTACTGGGTCGGTGTGGTGCTGGCGGGCGCCGCGGTCAGCGTCACCCTGGCGCTGGGCGGCATGCGCGCGGCGACGTACGTGCAGGCGTTCCAGTTCGTCCTGAAGCTGCTGCTGTTCCTCATCCCGGCGATCTGGCTGGTGCTGCAGGCCGGCGCGGTCAACCGGACCGACGCGCTCAACCCCGTCGAGTTCACCCACTTCGCCCGCGAGACCCCGGTGCGGTTCGAGGTCGACGTGACCATGGAGATCCGCGAACCGACCCCGGTGCGGCGCAACGGCGTCGTGGAAACCCTGCCGCCGGGCGAGTTCACCGCGCACAGCCAGGACGAGGTCGTGTTCGGCACGGGCGCGGCCGTCCCGGCGGTCCGCGGCGGCGCCGCGCTCGGCGGCCCGGACTGGCGGCGGCCGCTGCTCGACCTCGGCGACCAGGGCTACCCGCTGCTCGGCACCTGGGCCGTGCTCATCGCGACCATGCTGGGCACGATGGGCCTGCCGCACGTCCTGATGCGCTTCCACACCAGCCCGGACGGCCGCGCCGCGCGCCGCACCGCGGCGATCACGGTCGCCCTGCTCGGCGTCTTCTACCTCTTCCCCGGCGTCTACGGCGTGCTCGGCCGGGTGCTCGTCCCCGGGCTGTACCTCTCGGGCGCGACCGACACGGTGGTCGTCGCGCTGCCGTACCAGGTCGACAGCGGCTGGGCGGGCGGCCTGTTCACGGCGCTGCTGACGGCGGGCGCGTTCGCCGCGTTCCTGGCGACGTCGCTCGGCCTGCTGCTGGTGATGTCCGGCGCGCTCGCGCACGACCTCGTCCCCGGCGGGCTGCGGCGGCTGCGGATCGCGGTGTTCGGCGTCGCCGGGGCGATGGTGCTGCTGGCGCTGCGCTCGGCCGAGCTCGACGCCGGCGTCCTGGTCACCTGGGGGTTCACCGTGGCCGCGTCGACGTTCTGCCCGCTGCTGGTGCTCGGCATCTGGTGGCCGCGGCTGACCGCGACCGGCGGGATCGCCGGCGTGCTGACCGGGCTGGTCACGTCGACCGCCTCGATCCTGTACGCCCTCGCCGGGCCGCCGCTGCACGGCTGGGTGGCGATCCTGGTGCAGCAACCGGCACCCTGGTCGGTACCGTTGGCCTTCGGCGCAATGGCACTGGTCTCCCTGCGGGGCAGACCCCCCGGCTGGTCGACGGCGGCGATGCTGCGCCTCCACCTCGACGAACCCCGTTCGACCCGGCCGCGTGACCGTTCGTCAACCGTTCGTCGTCTGACCCGGCTGTTGAACCGCTGATCCTTCACGTCGGCCTCACGCGTCCCTACGGTGTCGCACGTCACTTTCCGCAGCGTCGCAGGGAGCAGCGATGAGCACGACCGACACCGGCGGGCCCCCGGAGACATCCGAAACGATCTGGGAACGGGCACACGAAAGCACCGAGTTCCGCGAGCTGCGCAGCCGCCTGCGCCGGTTCGTCTTCCCGATGACGGCGCTGTTCCTCGTCTGGTACCTGCTGTACGTGCTGCTGGCGGACTACGCGCACGGTTTCATGAGCACCAAGGTCGTCGGCAACATCAACATCGGCCTCATCTTCGGCCTGCTGCAGTTCGTCTCGACGTTCGTCATCACCGGCCTCTACGTCCGGTACGCCAACCGGAAGCTGGACCCGGTCGCGGAGAAGATCCGTGAGGACATCGAAAAGGACCAGGCATGAAGATCCTCGCCGCGAGCGTCGAGGGCAGCAATTCCGCCCTCAACATCAGCATCTTCGCCCTCTTCGTGATCATCACCCTGGTGATCGTGTTCCGGGCCAGCCGCAACACGAAGACCGCGTCGGACTACTACGCCGCCGGCCGCGCCTTCACCGGCCCGCAGAACGGCATCGCCATTTCGGGTGACTACCTGTCGGCGGCGTCGTTCCTCGGCATCGCCGGCGCGATCGCGATCAACGGCTACGACGGCTTCCTCTACTCGATCGGCTTCCTGGTGGCGTGGCTCGTCGCGCTGCTGCTGGTCGCGGAGCTGCTGCGCAACACCGGCAAGTTCACGATGGGCGACGTGCTCGCGTTCCGGATGAAGCAGCGCCCGGTGCGGGCGGCGGCCGCGACGTCGACGCTGGCCGTGTCGTTCTTCTACCTGCTCGCGCAGATGGCGGGCGCCGGCGGCCTGGTGGCGCTGCTGCTCGGCGTCGAAGGCAAGGGCGCGCAGGCGCTGGTGATCGCCGTGGTCGGCGTGATCATGATCGCCTACGTGCTGATCGGCGGCATGAAGGGCACCACCTGGGTGCAGATCATCAAGGCCGCGCTGCTCATCGTCGGGGCGCTCGTGATCACCCTGTGGGTGCTCGGCAAGTACGGCTTCAACTTCTCGCAGCTGCTGCAGGCCGCCGTCGACAAGGCGGGCAAGGCCGGGCAGACGCTGCTCGGCCCGGGCAAGCAGTACGGCGCCACCGGGACGTCCAAGCTGGACTTCCTCTCCCTCGGCATCGCGCTGGTGCTGGGCACGGCGGGCCTGCCGCACGTCCTGATGCGCTTCTACACGGTGCCGACAGCCCGCGACGCGCGTCGCTCGGTCGTCTGGGCGATCGCCCTGATCGGCGTGTTCTACCTGTTCACGCTGGTCCTGGGCTACGGCGCCGGTGCGCTGGTCGGGCCGGACACGATCAAGAAGGCACCGGGCGGGGTCAACTCCGCCGCGCCGCTGCTGGCCTTGGAGCTGGGCGGCCCGGTGCTGCTGGGCCTGATCTCCGCGGTCGCCTTCGCGACCATCCTCGCGGTGGTCGCCGGCCTGACGATCACGGCGTCGGCGTCCTTCGCCCACGACGTCTACGCGAACGTCGTCAAGCGCGGCCAGACCTCGCCGGACTCGGAGGTCAAGGTCGCCCGGATCACCGCGGTGGTGATCGGTGCCCTCGCCATCGGCGGCGGCATCCTGGCCAACGGGCAGAACGTGGCGTTCCTGGTGGCGCTGGCCTTCGCGGTCGCGGCGTCGGCGAACCTGCCGACGATCCTCTACTCGCTGTTCTGGAAGCGGTTCAACACCCAGGGCGCGCTGTGGTCGATCTACGGCGGCCTGGCCATCACGATCATCCTGATCGTGTTCTCGCCGGCGGTGTCCGGCAAGAGCACGTCGATGATCAAGACGGTGGACTTCGCCTGGTTCCCGCTCCCCAACCCGGGCATCGTCTCGATCCCGGCCGCGTTCATCCTCGGCTGGCTGGGCACGATCCTGTCCAAGGAGCACAACGAGAAGAAGTACGCCGAGATGGAGGTCCGCTCCCTCACCGGCGCGGGCGCCGAGAAGGCGGTCGTCCACTAGTCCCGCTGGTGCACCGACACCGAAGGCCGTCGCGAGGGTGTTCCCGATCCCCTCGCGGCGGCCTTCGGCCATTTCAGTACGGCAGCTTGCCCTCGGCGACGCTCTTGAGCGTGCTTTCCAGCTGCTTGCGGAGGTACTGCCAGAGCCCGCCACCCAGCGAAATCCTCGCCACCCCCAGATCGGCGAGGCGCTCCAGGCCCGGGCCGCCCGGCCAGGCGGCCGTGTTGACCGCACCCCCGGTCTCCCGCACGAACTCCGCGATCAGCTCCGGCGTGCGCAGGTGGATCGGGTAGACGCAGTCGGCACCCGCTTCGAGGTACGCCTTCGCCCTGGCGATCCCCGCTTCGATCGCTTCCTCCGGGTCCACGCCGCGGAAGGAGTCGACGCGGGCGTTGATCACCAAGCCGTCGCCGGACGCCTCGCGCAGGGCGGCGATCCGGGCCGCCTGCGCCTCGACCGGCCGCACGTCGCCGGTCGCGTGGTCGGTGTCCTCGAAGTTGCAGCCGACGGCGCCGGCGTCGAGCAGCCGGCCCGCCAGTTCGGCGCCGGAGAGGCCGTAGCCCGACTCGGCGTCGACGGTGACCGGGACGCCGACCGCCTTGGCGATCCGGGCCGCGGCGGCGAACATCTCGGCCGCGGGCGCCTGCTCGCCGTCGGCGAACCCGAGCGCGGCCGCCACGGCGACCGAGCTGGTGGCGACGGCCGGGAACCCGGCGGCCTCGACGAGCTTCGCGGTGTCGGCGTCCCAGACGTTCGGCAGCACCAGCGGCTTGCCGGGGACGTGCAGCGCCTTGAGCGCGGCGGCGCTCACGCGTCCCGCTTCGGCAGCGGTGTGTGGCTGGTGATGGTCATCCGGTTCCAGCTGTTGATGGCGATGATCTCCCACGCGACCGCGCGGTACTGGTCCTCGGTGAACACCTTCGCGGCCTGCTCGTAGACGTCGTCCGGGACGGTCTGCGTGGCGGACAGCTTGGTCATCGCTTCGGTGAGGGCGAGGGCGGCCTGCTCCTGCTCGGTGAACAGGTCGGTCTCGCGCCAGCCGTCGAGCACGAACAGCCGCCGCGGCGACTCGCCCAGCTCGAGCGCGTCGCGGGAGTGCATGTCGAGGCAGTACGCGCAGCCGTTGAGCTGCGACGCGCGGGTCTTCACCAGTTCCAGCAGCTTGGGGTCGAGCCCCGCGTTGGCGCCGGCCTTGTTCACCTCGGCCTGCAGGTTCGCCATCGCCCGGTACAGCTCGGGGGCGCCCCCGAGCGCGATTCGCTTGCTCATGCCGTCCACGCTAGTGCGAACTGGTCCACGGGTATGGTCCAGTCACATGACGGAATCGTGGTCCAGTTCCGGCCTCGACGTCCACCTCGGCTGGCAGCCCTCGTCCGGCCGCGCCGGGCTCGCGGCGGCGATCCGCGCGGCCATCCGGGACGGCCGGTGGCAGGCGGGCGCGGCGGTGCCCTCGACCCGCGCGCTGGCCCACGACCTCGGCGTCGCCCGCGGCACGGTGACCCGCGTCTACGCCGATCTCGCCGCGGAGGGGTACCTGCGCACGGCCCAGGGCGCACCGACCCGGGTGGCGACGGCGGGCTCGCTCCCGCAGTCGGCGCCCCGGCAGGCCCCGCGCGAACCGGCGCCGCGCTGGGACCTGCGACCGGGACGGCCGGACCTGACGGCGTTCCCGCGGCAGGCATGGCTCACCGCGACCCGCCGGGCCCTGCTGCGGACACCGGCGTCGGCGTTCGGCTACGAGTCGGAGCTGGGCGCGCCGGAGCTGCGGGACACCCTCGCCGGCTACCTGGCCCGGGCCCGCGGGGTGGTCGCCGACCCGGCGCGGATCGTGGTGTGCCACGGCTTTTCGCACGCCATCGCGGTGGTGGCGCGGGCCTGGTCGTCGTTGGGTACGGACGAGATGGCGTTCGAGAACCCGTCGCTGGGCATGTACCGGTCGATCGCGGCGGCGCAGGGCCCGCGGATCGTCGGCGTGGACGTCGACGGCGCCGGGATCGACGTGTCCGCTTTGGACAGTCCGGCGGTGGTCGTCACGCCGGCGCACCAGTACCCCACCGGCGTCACCCTGGCCCCACCGCGCCGGGCGGCGCTGGCCCGCTGGGCGAGCGAGTCCGGCGGGTACGTGCTCGAGGACGACTACGACGGCGAGTTCCGCTTCGACCGCCAGCAGGTCGGGGCGTTGCAGGCGCTGGCGCCGGAGCGGGTGGTGTACGCGGGAACGGCGAGCAAGACGCTCGCCCCGGCGCTCCGGCTCGCGTGGCTGGTCCTGCCGCGCTCGCTGGTGGAGCCGGTCCGCGCGGCGATGGCCGACAGCGGTTCGCGGCCGGCGTTGCTGAACCAGCTGGCGCTGGCCGAGCTGATCGACTCGAGTGCCTACGACCGGCACGTCCGCCGCAGCCGCGCGGAGTACCGTGCCCGCCGCACCCGTCTCCTGGCCGCCTTGCCGGCTTCGGTCCGCCCGCACGGCATCGCGGCCGGCCTGCACCTGCTCCTCATGCTGCCGCCGGACGGCCCGTCCGAGGCCACGGTCCTCGCGGCCTGCCGCCGCCGTTCGATCGGCATCGAAGGCCTGTCCGGCCACTGGATGACCCCCAACGGCCCCGGCGGCCTCATCGTCGGCTACGCGGCAACCCCGGCCCACGCCTTCGCCGGCGCAACCCAAAACCTGGTAGAGGCCCTAACCGAACCACCCCCCTAACCCAGTTCCGCCCCAATCACGCGAGTCGTCCATCCAGGTACGCGAGTCGTCCATCCAAGTACGCGAGTCGTCCGCCCAGGTACGCCGACCGACCCTTCAGGCACGCGGCCCGACCCTCGAGGTACGCGAGTCGACCTCCCAATCACGAGTGATGCCCCTCCAATCACACGTGATGCCCCCTCAATCACGCATGAAGCCCGCCCGATCACCCGCGAAACCCCGCCGGACACAGGTGATGCCCGCGGGCCACCCCACCGGAGCGGCCCGCGGCCACCGTCAGAGCCAGCAGTCCGGCCGCACCCGAAGCAGTTCCGTCCGCAGCACCGGCGTCCCGTCGACCGGTGACGGCTCCTCCGCGGTCGGTTGGATCCCGCCGGCCGCAATCTTGTCGAGCGTCTTCAGCCCCTCCGCACCGACCGTCCCGAACACCGTGTAGTTCGGCCGCAGCGCGGAATCGCCGTACACGACGAAGAACTGCGAACCGTTCGTGTCCGGCCCAGCGTTGGCCATCGCGAGCAGGCCACGCGCGTAGACCCGCCGGGCACCGGTCGGGTCGGTCGGCGCCGGCGGCAGGTCGACCGGCAGCTCGTCCTTGTACTTGTACCCCGGCCCGCCCTCGCCGGTCGCCGTCGGGTCGCCGCACTGCAGCACCTTCAACGTCGGGTACGCGGTGAGCCGGTGGCACACCGTGTGGTCGTAGAACCGGTGCCGCGCCAGGTGCAGGAAGCTCTGCACGGTGCACGGCGCCTTCGCGCGGTCCAGCCGCAGTGGCAGCGCGCCCTGGCTGGTCGGGATGGCGACGTCGACCTTCCCGTGGCTCGGCGTGTGCCGCGGGTCGGGCGGCAGCGGCACCGGGCGCGCGGGCGGCTCGTCCGGGGTTTCGGTGTACTGGCAGGGCCCGTGGGTCGTCTTCGGCGGCGGGGCGTCGGCCGCCGCGGCGACGCCGTTCCCGGCCACGAACAACGCGCCCGCCGCCAGCGCGGTGAGAAGTGTCTTCTTCATGCTGCACGCCCTCCCAGTGATCGCCCGGTTCCGGAGCGCCCCGCAGTCTAGGGCCCGGCACCGACAGCCAGAACCGGCGAAAGTCGTCCCCTGTCAGCCCATCGGGTGAACCTCCGCGCCCGAACCCCGGAAATTGTCGGACCCTCCGCGCACGATGGTCGGCACGCGGCAAACCCGCCGCCCACGAGGGGAGAACACCATGGAATTCCGGCGAAGAACCGTTGCGCTGGCCCGGTTCCTGCTGACGCGGCTCGCGTCCGCGCTACCCGCGCAGGTCCGCGATCAGTTCCTCGGCGGCGGCGAACGGGTCGAGCTCCCGCGCCACGACCCGCTCGGCGACCCCGGCAAGCCTTCCCCCGCCGCGCAGGTCCACGAGCTCGGCCCGCAACCGCCGGAGCGCGATGGCTTCGACCTCGTCCCGCGCCCGCGCCACCCGGCGCCGGGCCAGCTCGTCGTGCTCGACCAGCCAGTCGTGGTGCGCCGCCAGCGCCCGCACGACTTCGTCGACGCCTTCACCCTTCGCCGCGACGGTCCGCACGATCGGCTGGCGCCAGCTCGGTCCCCGGATTTCCCGGCGCGCCAGGGAGATCATCTGCTTGAGGTCGTGCACGGTGGCGTCGGCGCCGTCGCGGTCGGCCTTGTTGACGACGAAGACGTCGGCGATCTCCAGCACCCCGGCCTTGGCGGCCTGGATGCCGTCACCCATGCCCGGCGCGAGCAGCACCACCGTGGTGTCGGCCAGCTTCACGACGTCCACTTCGGACTGACCGACGCCGACGGTTTCGATCAGCACGACGTCGAACCCGGCCGCGTCCAGCACGCGCACCGCCTGCGGGGTCGCCCACGAGAGCCCGCCGAGGTGCCCGCGGGTGGCCATCGAGCGGATGAACACGCCGGGGTCGGTGGCGTGCTCGGTCATCCGGATCCGGTCGCCGAGCAGGGCCCCGCCCGAAAACGGCGAAGACGGGTCGATGGCCAGCACGCCGACCCGCTTGCCCTCCGCGCGCAGCGCGGTGAGCAGTGCCGAGGTCGAAGTCGACTTGCCGACTCCCGGCGGTCCGGTGAGCCCGACGACCCTGGCCCGCCCGGTGTGCGGGGTCAGCGCCCGCGCGATCTCCGCGACGCGGGGGTGGGCGTCCTCGACGAGCGACAGCAGCCGCGCGACGGCACGGGGTTGTCCGTCCCGCGCGCGGCCGACGAGGTCGTCGAGGTCGAGTGGGCCGGCCACTTACGCGGTCGGCACCCGCAGCAGGAGGGCGTCGCCCTGGCCGCCGCCACCGCACAGCGCGGCCGCGCCGAGCCCGCCACCGCGGCGGCGCAGCTCGTGGATCAGGTGCACGGCGAGCCGGGCGCCGGAGGCGCCGATCGGGTGGCCGAGGGCGATGGCACCGCCGTTGACGTTGACCTTCTCCGGGTCGAGGCCGAGCTTCTCGGTGGAGACGAGCCCGACGGCGGCGAAGGCCTCGTTGATCTCGACCAGGTCGAGCGCGTCGGCGGTCAGGTTCGCCTTCGCCAGCGCGGCGAGGATGGCGTTCGAGGGCTGCTCGTGCAGGCTGGCGTCGGGCCCGGCGACGACACCGTGCGCGCCGATCTCGGCGAGCGGCGTGATGCCGAGCTCCTCGGCCTTGGCCTTGCTGGCCACGATCACGGCGGCGGCGCCGTCGGAGATCTGCGAGGCCGAGCCCGCGGTGATGGTGCCGTCGGAGGCGAAGGCCGGGCGCAGCTTGGCGAGGCCTTCGGCGGTGGTGTCGGCGCGGACGCCCTCGTCGGTGTCGAAGACGACCGGGTCGCCCTTGCGCTGCGGGATGGCGACCGGCGCGATCTCGTCGGCGAAGTAGCCGTTCTTGATCGCCTCGGCGGCGCGCTGGTGGGAGCGCGCGGAGAAGGCGTCCTGCTGCTCACGGGTGACGCCGTAGCGGGAGTTGTACTTCTCCGTGGAGGCGCCCATGGCGACCTGGTCGAAGGCGCAGAAGAGACCGTCGTAGGCCATGTGGTCGACGAGGGTGGTGTCGCCGTACTTGAAGCCGGAGCGCGACTTGGGCAGCAGGTGCGGCGCCTGGGTCATCGACTCCTGCCCACCGGCGACGACGAGGTCGAACTCGCCGGCGCGGATGAGCTGGTCGGCGAGCGCGATGGCGTCGAGGCCGGAGAGGCAGACCTTGTTGATGGTCAGCGCGGGCACGCTCATCGGGATGCCCGCGGCGACGGCGGCCTGGCGGGCGGGGATCTGGCCGGCGCCGGCGGTCAGCACCTGGCCCATGATCGTGTACTGCACCGCGTCCGGGGCGACCCCGGCGCGTTCGAGGGCCGCTTTGATCGCGACCCCGCCCAGCTGAGCTCCCGTGAAGTCCTTGAGGGAGCCCAGCAGGCGCCCGATCGGCGTACGGGCGGCACCCAGGATCACGGAACCGGACACGGCGTCCTCCAAGCTTCGGCGCATGGGCAGTTTCGCCGACCATACCCGGGAGCGGGGCTTCTTGATGGAGCCAGTGTGAGGCGGGGCACGCGACGATTCCGCCTCGAAGCGGCGAGCGGGCCCCCTATCCTGCCTCCATGAATGACGCCCTGCAGCCGTTCGTGACGGCCATCGACCACGTCGGCATCGCGGTCCCGGACCTGGACGCGGCCATCGAGTTCCACCGCGCGCACTTCGGCCTGGAGGTCGCCCACGAGGAGGTGAACGAGGAGCAAGGGGTGCGCGAGGCGATGCTGCGCGCACCGGGCACGGCGGGCACGGAGACGCAGATCCAGCTCCTGGCCCCGCTGCGCGAAGACTCGGCGATCGGCAAGTTCCTGGCGAAGAGCGGCCCGGGGCTGCAGCAGCTGGCGTACCGCGTGTCCGATGTGGACGCCGCGGCGGCGGCCCTGCGCGAAAAGGGCCTGCGCATGCTGTACGAGGAGGCGAAGAGGGGCACATCCAACAGCCGGGTGAACTTCGTCCACCCGAAGGACGCGGGCGGCGTCCTGGTGGAACTGGTGGAGCCGGCCAAGGGCGGCACCGCGCACTGACCCCTTCGCGCACAACGGATCCGCGCGGAGCCGCACGCCCGTGACAACAAGCGGGCGCGCGGCCGGCACCGCGGTGAGTGCGGGCAGCCCGATCCGGCTACGCGGGCTCGGCCTTCGAGGCGAGCGCGTCCGCGATGAACGTCAGCTCACCGTCGAACTCCGCCGGCAGGTCGTCCTCCGAATGCCGGGCCGTCGCGTGCCGATGGCTGACCGCGCGCGCCAGCAAACCCGACGCCCGGTCCACGTCGGCCGTCGGCAGCCCGCCGCCCGTCGCCGCCACGATCACCGCCCTGACCTGGCGAACCAGGACCTGGAAGCGGTCGTGGAGGGCGTCGCGGACCACGTGGTGCGTGTCCGCCTCGCGCCACAGCAGGTGCGACAGGCCCAGCGACCTGCTGAACCGGTGGTCGAGCTCGCGCACCAGCCGCCGGAGGCTACCCGCCAGGTCTCCGGGCACCACCACGACGGCCGGCTCGATGCGCTCGTCGGGCAGGCGCGCGACGAGCGCGGTGAGCAGGTCGGACTTGTGGCGGAAGTAGTAGTGCACCAGCCCCTTCGGCACCCCGGCCCGCTCCGCGATGCGCGAAGTTGGGGTGGCGTCGAAGCCGGACTCGGCGAAGAGCGCCTCGGCGGCGCAGAGGATGCGCTCCTTCGCCGAATCCTCGGTCATTCCCGTGCCTCCTGCGTCGTCAGTGCTGACCGGCCGTGCGGTGTGCGGCGTTCGCGACCGGCATCGCTGCCGCGCCGGCGATGACCGTCAGCACCCCGGCGATCCAGGACGTCCAGGATGCGCCGTTGAACTCCGTGTACCCCATCACCCACGGCGCGATGAACAGCAGCACGCCGAGCGCGATCTGGATGCCTTCGCCGTAGACCATGCCCGGCATCGCCAGCGAAACCAGGCCGTCGAGTGCGATCAGCGCGCCCAGGACGACCATCGTCCACATCGCGGTCGTGTCCGTGCTCAGCCAAAGGGGTGAAAGAGCGGCGACCACCCCGATGACGACCTCGGCCCAGTCGTGCGGCCGGGTCCACGCGCGCGTCGAGACTTCACTCATTCGTGCTCACCTCCGTCGGTGAAACTGCTGGTCGGGTGATGTACCCGATGTCAATGATCCGCTTGACTGGCCGGCCGGTCAAGGTGACCCGGTCACAGTTGGGCGTGTAATCGTGCTGTCCGTCTCGTACAGTTGTGGGCGCGTGTTACCCGCGAGTAATTTCTCCCGCCAACGCACCCCACGTCTCCCGCGGAGGAACCGATGACGCAGCTCGGCGAGATTCAGCAGGCCATCCTGACCGGCGAGTCCGCCGCGGTCGGCTCGTTGCCCGTGCCCGAGAGCTACCGCGGGGTGACCGTGCACGCCGACGAGGTCGACATGTTCGAGGGCCTGGAAAGCCGGGACAAGGATCCCCGCAAGTCGCTGCACGTCGACGACGTGCCCGTGCCCGAGCTGGGCCCCGGCGAGGCGCTGGTCGCCGTGATGGCGAGCGCCATCAACTACAACACCGTGTGGACGTCGATCTTCGAACCGATCCCCACGTTCAAGTTCCTCAAGAAGTACGGGAAGCTCTCGCCGCTGGCCAAGCGGCACGACCTGCCGTACCACGTCGTCGGCTCGGACCTGTCCGGCGTCGTGCTGCGGACCGGGGCCGGCGTGCACAACTGGAAGCCGGGCGACGAGGTCGTCGCGCACTGCCTGAACGTCGAGCTCGAGGGCCCGGACGGGCACAACGACACCATGCTCGACACCGAGCAGCGGATCTGGGGCTTCGAGACCAACTTCGGCGGCCTCGCCGAGATCGCGCTGGTCAAGGCGAACCAGCTGATGCCGAAGCCGGACCACCTGACCTGGGAAGAGGCGGCCTCGCCCGGCCTCGTCAACTCCACCGCCTACCGCCAGCTCGTCTCGCGCAACGGCGCGGACATGAAGCAGGGGGACGTCGTCCTGATCTGGGGCGCCTCGGGCGGCCTCGGCTCCTACGCGACGCAGTACGCGCTGAACGGCGGCGCCATCCCGGTGTGCGTCGTGTCGAGCCCCGAGAAGGCGGCGATCTGCCGGAAGCTGGGCGCCGAGCTGATCATCGACCGCAGCGCCGAGGGCTACCGGTTCTGGAAGAACGACGACGAGCAGGACCCGAAGGAGTGGCAGCGCTTCGGGGCGAAGATCCGCGAGCTGACCGGCGGCGAGGACCCGGACATCGTGTTCGAACACCCGGGCCGGGAGACCTTCGGTGCTTCCGTCTACGCCGCGCGCAAGGGCGGCACGATCGTCACGTGCGCCTCGACGTCGGGGTACATGCACCAGTACGACAACCGCTACCTGTGGATGAACCTCAAGCGCATCATCGGCTCCCACTTCGCGAACTACCGCGAGTCGTGGGAGGCGAACCGCCTGATCGCGAAGGGCCTGATCCACCCGACGCTGTCGAAGACGTACACGCTCGAGGAGACCGGACAGGCGGCGCTGGACGTGCACCGCAACGCCCACCAGGGCAAGGTCGGCGTGCTCGCGCTCGCACCGCAGGAGGGCCTCGGCGTCCGCGACGAGGAGAAGCGCGCGAAGCACATCGAGGGCATCAACGCCTTCCGCGGCGCCTGAGGCCGGCTGGCGCCGGGAGCGGGACCGGCCCGGCGCCGGAAGCCGGCTCGCTCGCGCGCCGCACTGCGAACCGGCTCGCTTCCAGGGCCGGGAGCGGGGCCTGTCCGGACACCCGGAGCGGGGCCGGCGCGGGAAGCGGGCCGGCGCGAGGAACCGGCCTGCGCTCGCACGCTCACCGCGCCGGGCACCGGCTCGCGTCCAGCGACCGGAACAGGCTCGCTCCCCCGCGCCGCACGCCGCTGGGGAAGCGGCCGCGCTCGCGGTGTCGGCGGCCGCCCGGTGCGCCGTGTCGGCGACCGTCTGCGCCGAGTCAGCAGCCGCCCGGTGCGCAGTACCGGCGGCCGTCCCTGCGCCGAGTCAGCAGCCGCCCGGTGGGCCGTGTCGGCGGCTCCGCTCGCGGCGCCGGCGGGCGGGGCGCTCCCGGTGTCGGGAACCGGCGAAGAATCGGGTGTTTGGGGCGGTTCCTTTCGCCGCGGCATACGGCGCGTTGGGCGCACCGCACGGGTGCTCACCCTTCCGTGACCCCGCTGCGGCTACGGTAGGCCCCATGAGCCTTGGCGATGAACGGGAGCTTGTGCCGCTGGGAGCCGGCTTCGACGTGGCGAAGCGCGGGTACAGCCGAGCGCAGGTCGATGAGCACCTCGAGCGGCTGGATGCCGATCTGAAGATGCTCACCGCGGATCGGGACGCCGCCATCGCGCAGGCGGGGGACCTCGCCCGCCAGCTGGAGATCGCGCGCGGCGAGATCGCGGACCTGCGTGGGCAGGTCGATCGGCTCGCCCAGCCGCCGACCAGCGTCGAAGGCCTGTCCGAACGGCTTCAGCGGATGCTGCGCCTGGCGCAGGACGAATCCGCCGACACGCGTGCCCGCGCCGAAGCCGAAGCCGGGCACATCCGGGCCAAGGCCGAGACCGATGCCAGTGCCATGCGGGCCCGCTACGAGCAGCTGCTCACCGAGCTCGACCTGCGCCGCAAGGAGATGGAAGCCGAGCACCGCAAGGTCCTCGAGGACGCCCGCGCGGAGGCGAAGAAGATCACCGACGAGGCCGAGGCCGAGCGGAAGCGGCTCGACACCGAGTCGCAGGACCGCCGCACCAAGGTCGAAGAGGACTTCGAGATCGCCATGGCCTCGCGCCGCACCGAGGCGATGCGGGTGCTGGCCGAGCAGGAGGCCGCGAGCAAGGCCGAAGCCGCCCGGCGCGTCCAGGAGGCCACGCAGGACGCCGCCGACATCCGGGCGAAGGTCCTCGAAGAAGAGAAGGCCGCGAAGGCCGACATCGACCGCCGTCAGCGGGAGTCGGTCGCGGAGGCGAACAAGCGCCGTCAGGACTCGATCACCGAGGCCAACGCCCGGCTCGCGGAAGCCGCCGACGAGGCGCGCCGCCGGGTGACGGCGGCCACGGAAGAATCCAACCGGCGGATCACCCAGGCGAACGAGCGGGTCGACGCGCTGCGGAAGGTGCGCGGCGGGCTGGCCGAGCAGGTCCGCGCGGCCCGTGCGGTGCTGGCCGAGGCGCACACCGTCCTCGGCGACGACGTCAAGGTGCCCGCCGAAGTCAAGGCCGACCTGGTGCCGGACCCGAAGCCCGACGCCGTGGACGAGACCGAGAAGACGGTCCGGGTCACCGACGTCGAGGAGACGATCCGGATCCGCGCCTCCGACGTGCCCAAGCCGAAACCCGGAGCCAAGCCCGCCCCCGCCGCGGGCCCCAAGCCGGGCCAGAAACCGGCGCCGAAGCCCGCTCCGCGGGCGAGCGGAGCACAGAAACCGACTGGCGAGTAACCTTCCACCCGACACGGGCGCGGACGAGCCTGCGCGGTCGGTACCGACCGGCTATCGTCCCTGCTCACGCGGGATCACCTGGAGGTTTTGCGCATGGGTGCGGCATATCGGACCGTGGTGGTGGGCACGGACGGCTCGGAGTCATCGTTCGCGGCAGTGGACCGCGCGGCGGCGGTGGCCGGCGACGCCGGCGCGACACTCGTCATCGCGTGCGCGTACTACCCGGCGAGCCAGTCGGACGTCGAGAAGGCCCAGGACGCCCTCGGCGAAGAGGCGTACCAGGTCGTCGGCTCGGCCCCGGCCGAAGACACCCTGCAGTCGGCGCGGGACCGGGCGGCGCGGGCGGGCGCGGAGAAGATCGACACGGTCGCGGTCAAGGGCGACCCGGTCGACTCGCTGCGCAAGGTGGTCAAGGAGCGCGAGGCCGACCTGCTGGTGGTCGGCAACCGCGGGCTGAACACGATCGCCGGCCGGATCCTGGGCTCGGTGCCGTCCGAGGTGGCCCGCAAGTCCGGCGTGGACGTGCTGATCGTTCACACGACCTGACGTGACCGACCCGAGCGAGGAGCTTCAGCAGCGGCTCGAACGCGTCCTGCTCGGCGGCAGGCGGAAGTACACCCGGCTCGAAGTGGCGGAGAAGGCCGGCGTGCCCGACGAACGGTCACGCCGGCTCTGGCGCGCGCTGGGCTTCGCGACCGTGCGCGACGACGAGGTCGTCTTCACCGACGCGGACGTCGAAGCGATGCGGACCGCCGACCAGCTCGTCCAGTCCGGCCTGATCGACCCGAGCATCGAGGTCTCGGTGACGCGCGCGCTCGGCCAGCACCTGTCGCGGCTGGCCGAGTGGCAGGTCGACATGCTGTGGCAGCTGATCCGGGAGCAGCCGGAGCTGGGCCGCAGCGAGCGCCAGGTGACGCGCCTGGTCGACCGGCTGCTGCCGGAGCTGGAGCAGGTGCAGAACTTCGTCTGGCGCCGGCACCTGGCGGCCTACGCGGGCCGGGCGTTCGCGGCCTCGGACGAGCACCTGGAGACCCGCACCGAGGTGGTCGGGTTCGTCGACATGGTCGGCTACACGCGCCTGACGCGCCAGATCGGCGAGGACGAGCTGAGCCGCGTGCTCGACGCGTTCGAGACCCTGGCCACGGAGGTGATCGCCGAGCACCACGGCCGGGTGGTGAAGATGATCGGCGACGAGGTCCTGTTCGTGGCGGACGCGCCGGTCGACGCCGCGGAGATCGCCCTGACGCTGACCGAGCGCACCTCGGCGGACGACACACTGCCCGCGGTCCGCGCGGGCATGGCCTCGGGACGGATCCTGTCGCGCTTCGGCGACGTGTACGGCTCGGTGGTCAACCTGGCGGCCCGGCTGACGTCGGTGGCCCGCCCGGGCACCATCCTGGTCGACCGCGAGCTGGCCACGGAGCTGGCGGAGGAGAAGGCGTACGAGCTGCGGGCCCGCAGGCCGGTGACGGTCCGGGGCTACAACCGCCTCCGCCCGGCCGCGTTGCGCCGCGCGAGCGAGGCCCCGACGGGCATGTTCGCGAGTTCGCAGCAGCTGGCGGCGGAGATGCTGGGGCTGGCCTCGCCGGAGGAACGCGACCCGCTTCCGGAGGACCAGGGGACGGAGCCGAAACCTCGCCGCCGCCGGCGCCGCAGGCTCTGACCCGGCCGGCAGCGATCCCCGAGCCGGTAGAATCCCTCCCTCACGTGGATGAGGTGGGAGGTGCGCGCGTGACTCGACACCGCTTCGGTACCGATGAGCAGGCCGCCCAGCCATGCCGGGGACACGTCGCGGGTGGCGCCGCGTGACCGAGCCGCCCGCGGTGTTCCTCTCCTACGCCCGGGAGCCCGGCGATCCGGCCCATGAGGAGGCCGTGCTCCGGCTCTGGACGTTCCTGCGGTCCTGCGGTGTCGACGCCCGGCTCGATCTGGGCGAGGCCTCCGAGCGCCGCGACTGGGCGTTGTGGATGGCCGGGCAGATCCGGGACGCCGACTACGTCCTGGTGATCGCCTCCCCCGCGTACCGCCGGAGTGCCGAGGGCCGCGGCGACGCCCACGAGGAACGCGGCGTCCAGTGGGAGGCCCGGCTGATCCGGGACGCCTTCTACGCCGACCAGCACGCGGTCAACCGGTTCGTGCCCGTGGTCCTGCCCGGCCAGAGCGTGGCCGGGGTGCCCGACTTCCTCGGCCCGGCCACGTCGACCGTGTACCCGGTCGAGGACTTCACCGTCGAAGGCGCCGAAAAGCTCCTGCGGCTGCTCACGAACCAGCCCGAGATCCTCCAGCCGCCGCTGGGGCCGGTGCCGGCGCTCGCGCCCCGGCCGGCCGCCCCGGTGACGCCCGGGCCGCAGCCGGGCAGCGGCGTGTTCAACAGCATCACCGGCGACGTCAGCGGGGTCGTGATCCAGGCCGGGAACATCTTCGGTCCGGTGACGCTCTCCGGCCCGCGTGCCGAAGCGGACCCCGATCCGCGGACCGAAGACGGCTGAACTCAGGCGTCGAAGTCCACCGACAGCGTCTCGGACACCGGGTACGACTGGCACGTCAGCACGAACCCCGCCTCGACCTCCGCCTCCTCCAGCGCGAAGTTCCGCCGCAGGTCGACCTTGCCCTCCGTGACGCGCGCCCGGCACGTCCCGCACACCCCGCCCTTGCACGCGAACGGCAGGTCCGGGCGGAACTTCTGCGCCCCGTCGAGCACCGACGCCGAACGCGGCAGCGTCATCGGCGTCGACCGGCCGTCCAGAACCACCGACACCTCGGACGACTCCCCCGCCACCGCCGGGTCGAGGTGCTCCACCGGGGCCGGCGGCGTGTCCACGTAGAACAGCTCCTGGTGGATGCGCTCCCGCGGCACGTCCAGCGACGCCAGCAGCTCCTGCGCGCCCGACACCATTTCGAACGGGCCGCACAGCCACCAGTGGTCCACCGAATCCACCGGCACCAGCGAAGAGAACAGCGTGCGCAGCTTCGGGACGTCCAGGCGGCCGGTGAACAGCTCCGCCTCGCGGGGCTCGCGGGACAGCACGTGGATCAGCTCGAGCCGCGACGGGGCGCTGTCCTTCAGGTCGGCCAGCTCGTCCGCGAACATCACCGTGTCCGTGCGACGGTTGCCGTACAGCACCGTGACCGTCGCCGTCGACGACTTCAACAACGATGACACGATCGAGAGCACCGGCGTGATGCCCGAGCCCGCCGCGATCAGGACGTGGTGGCCACCCTCGGACAGGTCCGGGGTGAACGAACCCGTGGGCGGGGCCACCTCGATCGTGTCGCCCGGGCGGACCTCGTTGACCAGCCACGACGAGAAGTACCCGTCCGGGACCAGGCGGACGCCGACCCGCGGGGCCGCTCCCGCCGGGGCGCAGATCGAGTACGACCGGCGCTCGTCGCGGCCGTCGACCGAGCGCCGCAGCGTCAGGGACTGGCCCGGCTTGAACGCGTACTCCGACGCCAGCGACGAAGGTACGTCGAAGGTCACGGCAACGGCGTCGTCACAGAGCCGCTCGACCCCGGCCACCTTCAGCGAGTTGAACCGGGCCACGCTAAATCTCCTTGACGTGTTCGAACGGCTCGAGACAGGCGCGGCAGCGTCGCAGCGCCTTGCACGCCGTCGCGCCGAAGCGGGACTGCTCTTCGGTATCCGCCGACCCGCAGTGCGGGCAGACAACGCGCGAGACCGGCGCCGACAGCGTCAGCGGGATCGGCCCCGACCGGCGGGGCGCGGCCCCCGGCGGCGCGATCCCGGCCTCGGCCAGCTTTTGCCGCCCCTCGGCCGAAATCCAGTCCGACGTCCACGCCGGCGACAGCTGCGTCCGGATCTCGACGTCGGCGTAGCCCGCCGAAACCAGCGCGTGCTCCAGGTCGTCGCGCATGGTGTCCATCGCCGGACAGCCGGTGTACGTCGGCGTGATCGAGACGACCACCCGCCCCTCGGACTCGGACACCGAGCGCAGCACGCCCAAGTCCGCCAGCGTCAGCATCGGCAGTTCGGGGTCGGTGACCGTGGCGGCCACGGCTTCGGCGGTCACCACCGGGCGTCCGGCATCGCCCGGGCCACGCTCTGCAGCTCCGCCAGCAGATACCCGAAGGACTCGGTGTGGACGCCGTCGCGGCCCATCCGGCCGGAGACCCCGGCCAGCTCACCCGAAGTCGGCCGCGTCAAGGTCGCCGCGGCGAGAGCCTGGTCCAGCACCGCATCGAACTCGGGACGCAGCGAAGCCGCGTCCACGAACTCAGTGGCGTGCGTGCGGAACAGCTCCCCCACGTACGGCCAGACCTCGTCCAGGCCCTCCTGCATCCGCGTGTGCGACAACGGCGTCCCGTCGCCGAGGCGGACCAGCCACTGGGCCGCGTAGTCGCGGTGGTAGGTCAGCTCCTTGACACCCTTGTCCGCGATGGCCGCCAGCACCGGGTCCACCGAGGACACCAGCCGCTGCAGCAGCGCCAGCCGCCACGTCGAGAACACGAACAGCCGCGCGATCAGGTGCCCGAAGTGCCCGCCGCCCAGCTCGGCGAGCCGGACGTTGCGGAACTCGTTCTCCGCACGCAGGAACGCCAGCGAGTCCTCCGTGCGCCCCGAACCGTCGGCCTTGCCGGCGCGGGCGAGCAGCAGCCGCGCCTGGCCGAGCAGGTCGAGGGCGATGTTGGCGATCGCGACCTCGTCCTCCAGCTCGGGTGCGTTGGTGCACCACTCCTGGAGCCGGTGGGAGAAGACCAGCGCGTCGTCGCCCAGCATCAGGCAGTACACCGCCAGCGCGTCACCGTCCACCCCGGACGGCACCGAAGTGTCCACTCCGGACAGCGGGTCCTCGAAGCCGGTGCCGAACGCCCAGCGCGCGTCGTTCTCCTCGGTGATGGCCTCGTACACGTTGTCGAAACTCATATGTGCGGCACATCCTCGGGAATGTCGTAGAACGTCGGGTGCCGGTAGACCTTGTCGCCGCTGGGCGCGAAGAACGGGTCCTTCTCGTCCGGCGACGACGCCGTGATGTCCGCCGCGCGCACGACCCAGATCGACACGCCTTCGTTGCGCCGCGTGTAGAGGTCACGCGCGTGGTGCAGCGCCATCTGGTCGTCGGCCGCGTGGAGCGAGCCGACGTGCACGTGGTTCAGCCCGCGCTTGCCGCGGACGAACACCTCGTACAGCGGCCAGTCGTGCTTGACCGGTCCCGGAGCCGCGGGGACGCCTTCGAGGGGGACGGCGCCGTGGCCGCCTTCGGCCGTCAGGTCGGTCACTTGTGCTCCTTCTTCGCGGCGTGGGCGACGGCGGCTTCCCGCACCCACGCGCCTTCTTCGTGGGCCCGGCGCCGGTGGGCGATCCGCTGCGTGTTGCAGGGCCCGTTGCCCTTCAGGACGTTCTTGAACTCGTCCCAGTCGACCGCGCCGAAGTCGTAGTGCCCCCGCTCGGGGTTCCAGCGGAGCTCCGGGTCCGGGAAGGTGACGCCGAGGGCTTCGGCCTGCGGCACCGACATGTCCACGAACCGCTGCCGCAGCTCGTCGTTGGTGTGGCGCTTGATCTTCCACGCCATCGACTGCGCGGTGTTCGGCGAATCGGCGTCCGGCGGGCCGAACATCATCAGCGACGGCCACCACCAGCGGTTCACGGCCTCCTGGACCATCTCCCGCTGCTGCGAAGTCCCCTTCATCATGGTCATCAGCAGCTCGTAGCCCTGCCGCTGGTGGAAGGACTCCTCCTTGCAGATCCGGATCATCGCCCGCGCGTACGGCCCGTACGAAGACCGGCACAGCGGCACCTGGTTGCAGATCGCCGCGCCGTCGACCAGCCAGCCGATCACGCCGACGTCGGCGAAGGTCAGCGTCGGGTAGTTGAAGATCGACGAGTACTTCTGGCGGCCGGTGATCAGCTTGTCGGTCAGGTCCGCCCGGTCGGCGCCCAGCGTCGCCGCGGCCGAATACAGGTAGAGCCCGTGGCCGGCCTCGTCCTGGACCTTGGCCAGCAGGATCGCCTTGCGTCGCAGCGACGGCGCCCGCGTGATCCAGTTGCCCTCGGGCTGCATGCCGATGATCTCCGAGTGCGCGTGCTGCGCGATCTGCCGGATCATCGTCTTGCGGTACCCCTCGGGCACCCAGTCGCGCGGCTCGATCCGCTGGTCGCGCTCGATCGTCGCCTCGAAGTGTTCTTCCAGCGATGCCACAGCGGTCACGGCTGCTCCTTCGCCACCAGCGTCAGGACGTCGTACTTGGCCACCGACTCGCCCTCGGCGTTGGTGACGTCGGCGTCCCAGCAGACCTCGCCGTAGTCCTGGTCGACCCGCGGGGTGATCTGCTTGGCGGTGAGCGTCACCGTCAGCGAGTCGCCGACCTTGACCGGGGTCAGGAAGCGCAGGTTCTCCAGGCCGTAGTTGGCCAGCACCGGGCCCGGCTCGGGCGAGACGAACAGGCCGGCCGCGAACGAGACGACCAGGTAGCCGTGCGCGACGATCCCGCCGAACAGCGGGTTGGCCGCCGCGGCTTCGGGGTCGGTGTGCGCGTAGAACGTGTCGCCGGTGAACTCGGCGAAGTGGTCGACATCCTCCTGGGTGACCGTGCGCGGCCCCGCCACCACCGAGTCTCCGACGCGAAGCTCGGCCAGTGACTTCCGGAACGGGTGGACACCCTCCGTGCGCGGTGCCCCGGCGACCCAGCGGCCGGTGACGGCGGACAGCACCGCGGGCGAACCCTGGACCGCGGTGCGCTGCAGGTGGTGCAGCACCCCGCGGATGCCGCCCATCTCCTCGCCGCCGCCCGCGCGGCCCGGGCCGCCGTGGACCAGCTGCGGCATCGGCGAACCGTGCCCGGTGGACTCCTTGGCGTCCTCGGCGTCCAGTACCAGCAGCCGGCCGTGGAACGGCGCCGCGCCGAGGACGACCTCGCGCACGAACTCCTTGTCCGCCGAGACGATCGACCCGGCCAGGCTGCCGCCGCCGCGCGCGGCGAAGTCGACGACCTGCTCGGTGGAGGTGTAGGGCATCAGCGTCGAGACCGGGCCGAACGCCTCGACCTCGTGCGGCTCGGAGCGTTCGGGGTCGGCCTTGAGCAGCACCGGCGAGATGAAGGCGCCGCGCTCGGCGTCGGCGTCGACGACCTCGACGTGCTCCGGGTCGCCGAACACGACGCTCCCGGCGTCCAGCAGCGCCTTCAGCGAGCGCCGGACCTCCTCACGCTGCTCCAGGCTGGCCAGCGCACCCATCCGGACGCCCTCGGACGCCGGGTGGCCGACGGTCACCTTCGCGAGCCGCTCGGACGCGGCGGAAGCGACGTCGTCGAGCAGCGAAGCCGGCACGAACGCGCGGCGGATCGCGGTGCACTTCTGGCCCGCCTTGACCGTCATCTCGGTGACCAGCTGCTTGACGAACAGGTCGAACTCGGTCGTGCCCTTGACCGCGTCCGGGCCGAGGATCGAGCAGTTCAGCGAGTCGGCCTCGGCGTTGAACCGCACGGCGTTGCGGATGATCGCCGGGTGCGACCGCAGCTTCTGGGCCGTCGAGGCCGAGCCGGTGAACGACACCAGGTCCTGCGCGGTGACGTGGTCGAGCAGGTCGCCGGCACTGCCGGCCACGAACTGCAGCGAGCCTTCGGGCAGGATGCCGGACTCGATGATCAGCTCGACCAGCCGCGCGGTCAGGTACGCCGTCTGGCTGGCCGGCT
Organism: Amycolatopsis sp. NPDC004747; assembly: GCF_053601335.1. Classification (NCBI taxonomy): domain Bacteria; kingdom Bacillati; phylum Actinomycetota; class Actinomycetes; order Pseudonocardiales; family Pseudonocardiaceae; genus Amycolatopsis; species Amycolatopsis sp. NPDC004747. Next base: position 187,043 of record NZ_JBSGBQ010000014.1, read on the forward strand.
TGACCAGGCTCGGGACCCCGGCGAGGAACGCGGGCGCGAACTTCTCCAGCGGCCCCCACACCGGGAAGTTGAACGCGTTGATCTGGACGGCGACGCCCCGCAGCGGGGTCGCGATGTGCTGCGCGACGAACGTGCCCCCGCGCGAGAGCGGCTCGACCTTGCCCTCGACGTAGACCGTGTCGTTCGGCAGCTCGCGCTTGCCCTTGGAGGCGTAGCTGAACAGCACGCCGATGCCGCCGTCGACGTCGAACTTCGAGTCACCGAGGGTGGCGCCCGTGCGAGCGGAGAGGGCGTACAGCTCCTCGCGGTGCTCACGCAGGTGCGAGGCCAGCGCCTTGAGCAGGGCCGCACGCTGGTGGAACGTCAGCTCCCGCAGCGCCGGGCCGCCCACCCGGCGGCCGTGCTCCAGAGCCGCCGCGAAGTCGACGCCCGCCGACGAGACCCGGGCGACCTCCTCCCCGGTGGCCGCGTCGTGCAGCGGCACGCCCTCGTCCGCCGCCGTGTGCCAGCTCCCGGAGACGTAGCTGCGCAGCAGTGCCATCAGGTCCCTCTCGCCGAATTACCTACCGGACGTTCAGTTAATCGCATGGTAACCGCCGGACCCGAAGATCGGAAGGGGTGGCGCTTGACACCGGCCCGGACCACTGCCTTTACTGAGCGGCACCGCGTGGTGACCGTCCATTCGGTCAGTGAGGACGGAGGGTGCATGACCAACGCCGCGCACACCATGTTCGCCGCCGACGAGGCTTCCCGCGCGCTGGGCATCGAACTCGTCGAAGCGGCTGGTGGGCGGGCCGTCGCGACCATGACGATCACCCGCGAGATGGTCAACGGCCACGACCTCGCCCACGGCGGGTACGTCTTCCTGCTGGCCGACACGGCCTTCGCGTGCGCCTGCAACACCCACGGCCCGGTGACGGTGGCCGTGGGCGCCGAAATCTCCTTCGTCGCGGCCGGCCGGCTCGGCGACCACCTCGTCGCCACGGCCACCGAGCGCACCCGCTACGGCCGCAACGGCATCTACGACGTCACGGTGCACCGGGAAACCCCCGGCGGGCCCGAGGTCGTCGCCGAATTCCGCGGCCGCAGCCGCGTCCTCTCCGCGAAACGGGACGGTGCATGATCGAGGCGAACATCAGCGTGGACGAGCTGGCCGCCCTCCAGCTGGAACGTCTGCAGTGGACACTCCGGCACGCCTACGCGAACGTGCCCGCCTACACCCGGAAGTTCGACGCGGCCGGCGTCCACCCGGACGACTGCAAGGAACTGGCCGACCTGGCGAAGTTCCCGTTCACCACCAAGCAGGACCTGCGCGAGAACTACCCGTTCGGGATGTTCGCCGTGCCCCAGGACCAGGTCCGGCGCATCCACGCCTCCAGCGGCACCACCGGCAAGGCCACCGTCGTCGGCTACACCGAGCAGGACATCGACACCTGGGCGACGGTGATGGCCCGGTCGATCCACGCCGCCGGCGGCCGTCCGGGCCACAAGGTGCACGTCGCCTACGGCTACGGCCTGTTCACCGGCGGCCTCGGCGCGCACTACGGCGCCGAGAAGCTCGGCTGCACGGTCATCCCGGCGTCCGGCGGCATGACCGCGCGGCAGGTCCAGCTGATCACGGACTTCGAGCCCGAGATCATCATGGTGACGCCGTCGTACATGCTGACGCTGCTCGACGAGTTCGAGCGCCAAGGCGTCGATCCGAAGGCCAGTTCCCTGAAGGTGGGCATCTTCGGCGCCGAGCCGTGGACCGAGCAGATGCGCGCCGAGATCGAGGAGCGGTTCGCCCTCGACGCCGTCGACATCTACGGCCTGTCGGAGGTGATGGGCCCGGGTGTCGCGCAGGAGTGCGTCGAGACGAAGGACGGCCTGCACGTCTGGGAGGACCACTTCTACCCCGAGGTGATCGACCCGTACTCCGAGGAGGTGCTGGGCGGCGGCGAGACCGGCGAGCTGGTGTTCACGTCCCTGACCAAGCAGGCACTGCCGATCATCCGCTACCGCACGCGCGACCTCACGGCGCTGTCGCCGGGCACCGCGCGGCCGGCGTTCCGGCGGATGGCCAAGGTCACCGGCCGCACCGACGACCTGATCATCCTGCGCGGGGTCAACGTCTTCCCGACGCAGATCGAGGAGATCGTGCTGCGGACGCCGTCGCTCAGCCCGCACTTCCAGCTCGTCCGGTCCACCCGCGGCCGCCTCGACCACCTCACCGTGCGGGTGGAGGCCCGCCACGACGCGACTTCCGGTGCCCGGGAGGAAGCCGCCGCTTCGCTGGTTTCGCAGGTGAAGGACGGCGTCGGCGTGACGGTGTCGGTGGACGTCGTCGACCCGGACACCCTGGAGCGGTCGATGGGCAAGATGCGGCGGATCGTCGACCAGCGGGACAAGCCGTGACGGCGCCGCGGCGCGGGCGGCCGGGCTACGACCTCGAATCGCTGCTGCAGGTGGCGGTGAAGCTGTTCAACGAGCGCGGCTACGACGGCACGAGCATGGAGGACCTCTCCCGCAAGCTCGGCATCACGAAGTCGGCGATCTACCACCACGTGCCGAGCAAGGAGGAGCTGCTGCGGCTGGCGGTGGACCGCGCGCTGGACGGCCTGTTCGAGGTGGCCGCCTCGACCGGCCGGCTGGACGGGCGCGCGATCGACCGGCTCGAGCACCTGGTGCGCGGCAGCGTGCTGGTGCTGGCGGACCGCCTGCCGTTCGTGACGCTGCTGCTGCGCGTGCGCGGCAACACGAAGGTGGAGCGGGCGGCACTGGCCCGGCGGCGCGAGTTCGACCGGCTGGTGACGGACCTGGTGAAGCAGGCCGAAGCCGAGGGCGACGTCCGCCCGGACGTCGACCCGGCGGTGACCGCGCGGCTGGTGTTCGGCATGGTGAATTCGCTGATCGAGTGGTACAAGCCGCGGCGGGGCTCGTCGGCGGCCGAGGTCGCGGACGCGGTGTGCAAGGTGGCCTTCGAGGGGCTGCGCACCGGGTCGTGAGTCATTCGGCCCGGACGCGGTCCAGGTCCGGGCGGAGGTCCTCCTCGAGCACTTCGCCGATGTGGACCGCCGCCACCCGCTGCCGCTTGTCGACGACCAGGGAGATCGGCACGGCCGCCAGCGGGAGCCCGCGCAGCTGCAGGGCGATCCGGCCGGACTCGTCGTAGATCGACGGGTAGCCGAGCCGGAAGTCGCGGACGAAGTCGGCGGCGTACTGGCGGTTGTCGCGGACGTTGAGGCCCAGCACCTCGACGCCTTCGCTCTTCCCGCGCGCCGCGATCGCCTTGAGGACAGGCGATTCCGAGCGGCACGGCGGGCACCAGGCGCCCCACAGGTTCAGCAGGACGACCTTCCCGGCGTAGTCGCTCAGCGCGATGCGCCTGGCCGGGTCGACGACGTCGGGGCCGGCCAGCTCGGCCACCCGGCTGCGCTGTTCGGGTGGGTAGAACAGGTGGGTCTGCCCGCCCGGGGAGACGAACTCGAAGGTGTCCGGCGGCCCCACGGCGTCCTTGCCCGTCGAGCAGGCGGCCGGCCCGAGCAGCGCCGCGACCACGAGGAGGCGCCCGAGCAGCATGGCCTCACCCTAGCGGGGGTCACTCCTCCGCGGTCTGCGGCGGGCGCCCCGCCTGCCACAGCAGGGCGTCGCGCAACTGGCCGATGAGCCGCTCGTCGTCCGCTTCGGACGGGTCGACGCCCAGGGGGATCCAGCGCTCGGACACCTTCTCCCCCTGGTCGTAACTGGAAATCACGATGCCCGAGTACGACAGGGACGCTTCGTCCGCGCAGTCGCCGTCAGGCACCGGTTCGTCGGCTTCGAAGCAGTCGTCGAAGCTGACGTGGCGATGCTGCAGGCGGACGCTGACCCAGCGCCCGGCCCGCCGGATCGGCGCGCCGTCTTCGTTCATCTGCTCCTACCCCCGGTCCGGGCCCCCATGCCGTCTCGTCGCATCCGGCCCCCGAGGAGTTACCGGCGGGTTGTTCCGGTTGCATAACGACAAAGGTTGGCCCGAAACACCGCTTGCCCGCCACCGGAGTCACTCTTTTGACAAGGGGTCAACTACTTGTTGACAGCGTGCCGATCCCCCGCGAGGCTGAGCGGATGACCAGTGGGACCCGGCCCCGGCGGCGCCGGCTCGAACCGGCCGAACGGCGTGCGGAGATCCTCGCCGCCGCCCGGCACCTGTTCGGCGCGGGCAGCTACGCCTCGGTGTCCACTTCGGACATCGCCGAGGCCGCCGGGGTGGCGCGCCCGCTGATCAACCACTACTTCGGCGGCAAGCGCGAGCTGTACCTGGAAGTGGTGCGGCAGCTGATGATCGTGCCCGCCCCGGTCACCGAGGCACTGCCGGACACCACGATGGAGCAGCGGCTGGCGATCGGCGTCGAACGCTGGATCGAGGTCGTGGACCGCAACCGCGACGCCTGGCTGACCGTGATCGGGCCGGAGGCGGCCGGGCGCGACCCCGAGATCGAGCGGATCATGCTGGAGGCCGACGAGATCGCGGCCGACCGGGTGCTGGAAGCCGCGCTGATGACCGGCGTGACCGACGGCCGCGAAGAGCTGCGCGCGATGATCCGGTCGTTCGGCGGGATGCTGCGCGCGGCGTCGCGGGAATGGCTGGTCCGCGGCACGCTCGACCGCGCGGAGCTGCGCACGTTCCTCACCGATTCGCTGCTCAACCTGCTGAAGCTCACCTACCCGGCGGTGCTCGCCGAGCGGCGCGGAAGCGGCGGGCGAACGCCGCCGGCGTCATCCCGGTCCAGCGCTTGAACGCGTGGATGAAGCTCGACGCCTCGGCGTACCCGAGCCGGTAGGCGACGTCCTCGACCGACAGGACGCCGGTGTCGAGCAGCTCTTCGGCGAGCGTCTGGCGCACCTCGTCGACCAGCGCCCGGTAGCTCGTGCCCCCTTCGGTCAGGCGGCGGCGCAGGGTGCGCGTGCTGAGGGTCAGCTGGCGGGCGACCTCGTCCATCCCGGCGTCGACGCCGCCGAGCCGGACCAGGCGTTCGCGCACCTGCTGCGCGATGCCGGAACGCCGGCGGCGGCGCGTGACGAGCTCTTCGCACTGCGCGGCGCACAGGGCGACGGTCTGGTCGTTGGCCTGCGGCAGCGGCAGGCTCAGCAACGCGGGGTCGAGCGTCGCGCGGCAGGCGCCGGCTCCGAACCGCGGCCGCACGCCGAACGCGGCCAGGTACGCCTCCGGCGCGGCCGCCTCGTGCCGGAACGCCAGCTCGTCCAGCGCGATCTCCGGCAGGAGGTCGCGCATGACCGAGAAGATCGCGGCCAGGTCGCGCAGGACGAGGAACCGGGCGACGTCGGCGGGCACGCGGCTGTCGTCGAGCTCGAGGGTCAGCCGGTCGGCGCCGAGGACGACGTGCGGGATGCAGAAGGCGAAGGTCAGGTCGAAGTAGCGGAGGGCGAACAGCATCGCGTCGCGCAGCGTCGGGCTGCTGATGCAGGCGAAGCCGAAGATGCCGAAGGTGGTGACGTGGTAGCGGCGCCCCAGCTCCAGCGCCGTCGCGTCCGAACCGTCGAGGGCGGCCAGTGCCCGGACGACGGCCAGCTCCTGGCGCGCGTCGACCTGCACGGCCGGGTCCGCGAGCAGTTCCGGGGTCAGCGTGGTCGCGGTCAGGAGCCGTCCGGCGGGCAGGCCGCGTTCGGCGGCGAACCGCGTCATGAGCTCGATGCTCGCGGTGCCGCGGGGGAAGTCCCAGTCCCCGACGGCGGGCGCGGCGAGCTCGGCCATGGCCGGAATTCTGGATCACGCGCGGAGAACGTGTCCAATCGAGGACCGGAACTGTCCGGGGTGATCGTTAGGGTGAGCGGGTGGAGACCCTGAGCCGACGAGCCCTCAACCGCGCGACGCTGGCGCGCCAGCTGTTGCTGAGCCGGGCGGAGATGTCCGCCTTCGACGCGGTGGAACACCTGGCCGGGCTCCAGGCGCAGGCGCCGTTCCCGCCGTACTTCGGGCTGTGGTCGCGGCTGGCCGGGTTCCGGCCGTCGGAGCTGGTGGAGCTGCTCGAAAGCCGGCGCGTGGTGCGGATCGCGCTGATGCGCGGCACGGTCCACCTGGTGACGGCGGCGGACGCGCTGGCCTGGCGGCCGGTGGTCCAGGCGATCTACGACCGCGACCTGAAGCAGAACACGCTGCACGCGGGCGCGCTGGCCGGGCTCGACCACGACGAAGTGGCCGAGGCGGCGCGGAAGCTGCTCCTCGGCGGCCCGATGCCGGGGAACGCGCTGGGCGCCGAGCTGGCGCGGACCTGGGACGCCCCGGCGGCGTCGCTCACGCACCTGGCCCGGGGGCGGCTGCCGCTGGTGCAGACGCCGCCCCGGGCGATCTGGGGCAAGGCCGGGCAGACGACGTACGCGTGCCTGGACGAGTGGGTGGGCGCTCCCCTGTCGCCGGCTTCGCCGGCTTCGCTGATTTCGCGGTACCTGCGTGCGTTCGGCCCGGCCACGGTGGCGGACGTCCAGACGTGGGCGGGCATCACCCGCCTGGGCGAGGTGGCGGCCGGGATGGACCTGCGGCGCTACCGCGACCCGGACGGCCGCGAGCTGCTGGACCTGCCGGAGCTGACCGTGCCCGACGAGGACGTCCCGGCGCCGCCGCGGCTGCTGGGCCCCTTCGACCAGACGATCCTGTCCTACGCCGACCGGACGCGGGTCGTCTCGGACGCCTACCGCAAGCGGGTGATCTCCCAGAACGGCCTGGTCAAGGGCACGCTGCTGGTCGGCGGCCAGGTGTGCGGGTTCTGGGAGATCAAGGCGGCGAAGAAGGCGGCGGCGATCGAGCTGTCGCCGTTCGAGAAGCTGCCGAAGCGGGACCTGGCGGCGCTGGAGAAGTCGGCGGGCGAGCTGGTGAAGTGGGCGGAAGCGGCCGCCGAGACGCACGAGGTGCGCGTGCACCCACCCGCGTGAGGGTGGCCGGAAATCTCGATTGAGTGACCGTTCGTGGCCTGTTGTCACAGGCCACGAGTCCGTAGCTTTTCGGGCATGACTGGTTCGGCGAAGGGGCCGTCGGTGCTGATCGCGGGCACCGGGTTCGGCGGCATCGGCACGGCGATCGAGCTCAAGCGCGCCGGGTTCACCGAGTTCACGATCCTGGAGAGCGCCGCGGAACCCGGCGGCGTCTGGCGGGACAACACCTACCCGGGCGCCGCCTGCGACATCCCGTCGCCGCTGTACTCCTTCTCCTTCGAGCCCAACCCGCGGTGGCCGAAGCGGTTCTCGCACCAGCCCGACATCCTCGCCTACCTGCGGCGCGTCATCGCGAAGTACGGCCTCGAGCCGCACATCCGGTACCGCACCGAGGTCACCGGGGCCGCCTTCGACGAGGAGCGCGGCCTCTGGCGGGTCGAAACGAAGGGCAGGGAGACGTTCGAGGCGAACGTCTTCGTGCCCGCCGTCGGGCAGCTGTCGCGGCCGGTGCTGCCGGACATCCCGAACCGGGAGAGCTTCGCCGGCGAGGCCTTCCACTCCGCGCGGTGGAACCACGACGTCGACTTCACCGGCAAGCGCGTCGCCGTGATCGGGACCGGGGCCAGTGCCGTGCAGTTCGTGCCCGAGCTGCGGAAGCGCGCGCAGCACGTCACGGTCTTCCAGCGCACGCCGCCGTACGTCATGGCGAAGTCCGATCCGAGCTACCGGCGGTGGCAGCACTGGCTGTTCGAGCGCCTGCCGCCGACGCAGCTGCTCGGCAGGCTGCGGATCTTCCTGCTCGCCGAGTACGCCACCTACGCCATGACGCGCCACCCGCTGCTGGCGAAGGTCTTCGAGCTGCGGACCGCGCAGCTGCGACACCGCCACATCAAGGACCGCGAGCTGCGCGCGAAACTCAAGCCGGCCTATCCCCTGGGCTGCAAGCGGATCCTGTTCACCAACGAGTACCTGCCCGCGCTGGCCCAGCCGGACGTCGACGTCGAGACGCGGCGGATCTCCGAGATCACCGAGAAGGGCGTGCGGGTCGAGGACGGCGCGGAGATCGAGGCGGACGTCCTGGTCTACGGCACCGGCTTCGCGGCGACGGACTTCCTCGGCCGGATCGACGTGCGCGGCCTCGGCGGCCGGTCGCTGGCGGACGAGTGGTCCGGCGGCGCGCGGGCCTACCTGGGCATGACCGTGCCCGGCTTCCCGAACCTCTTCTGCGTCTACGGGCCCAACACGAACCTCGGCGCCGGGTCCATCATCTACATGATCGAGCGGCAGGCGCGGTACATCCGGCAGGCGGTGGAACGGCTCTCGCGGCCCGGCGTGTGCTATCTGGACGTGCGACCCGAGGTCGAGGAGCGGTACGACCGGGAGGTGCAGCAGCGGCTTGGCCACAGTGTGTGGAGCGCCTGCACGAGCTGGTACCGGCAGGCCGACGGCCGGGTGACGACCAACTGGCCCGGCCTGGTCACCGAGTACGACCGCCGGACGCGGCGCTTCGAGCTCGCCGACTACCGGGTGGCGGGCTGATGGACTACGACGTCCTGGTGATCGGTTCGGGGTTCGGCGGCAGCGTCACGGCCCTGCGGCTGACCGAGAAGGGCTACCGCGTCGGCGTGCTGGAGGCCGGCCGCCGGTTCGCCGACGACGAGTTCGCGAAGACGTCGTGGCGGGTGCGGAAGTACCTGTGGGCGCCCGCGCTGGGCTGCTTCGGCATCCAGCGGCTGACTCTGCTGAAGAACACGTTCGTGATGAGCGGTGCCGGTGTCGGCGGGGGCTCGCTGGTGTACGCGAACACGCTGTACGAGCCGCCGGACGGCTTCTACGAAGACCCGCAGTGGGCGCACATCACGGACTGGAAGACCGAGCTGGCGCCGTACTACGACCAGGCCAAGCGGATGCTGGGCGTGGTCGAGAACCCGGCGACGACGGCCGCGGACCGGGTGCTGAAGGACGTCGCCGACGACATGGGCATCGGCCACACGTACCGGCGCACGCCCGTCGGCGTCTACTTCGGACAGTCCGGGGTGGATCCCTTCTTCGGCGGCGCGGGCCCGCTGCGCTCCTCCTGCACGCAGTGCGGCGAGTGCATGACCGGGTGCCGGGTCGGGGCGAAGAACACGACGGTCAAGAACTACCTGTACCTGGCCGAGCGGGCGGGTGCCGTGGTGCATCCCCTGACGACGGCGGTGTCGGTGCGGCCGATCGACGGCGGGTACGCGGTGGACACGCGCCGGACCGGCGGCTTCTCCCGCCGGACGGTCACCGCCACGCAGGTCGTGTTCTCGGCGGCGGCTTTGGGAACGCAACGGCTGCTGCACCGGATGCGGGACACGGGAAATCTGCCTCTCGTTTCCCCGCGGCTCGGGCTCCTGGCCCGTACGAACTCCGAAGCGGTCCTGGCGGCCCGGTCGCTGCGCGCGGACACGGACTACTCGCGGGGTGTCGCGATCACGTCGTCGATCCACCCGGACGCGGTGACGCACGTGGAGCCGGTGCGGTACGGGCGCGGCAGCAACCTGATGGGCCTGCTCGCGACGGTGCTGGTGGACGGCGCCCCGGGCCGTCGTCGCTGGGCGCTGGGGCTGCGCGAGCTGTGGCGCTCCCGCCGCGACCTGCTGCGCATCCACAACCCGCGGCACTGGTCGGAGCGGATGATCGGGCTGCTGGTGATGCAGACCCTCGACAATTCGGTGACGACGTACACGAAACGCGGGCTGTTCGGGCGCCGGATGACGACCCGCCAGGGTGCGGGGGCGCCGTCACCGGACTGGATCCCGGCGGGCCACGAGGTGACGCGCCGGGTGGCCGCGAAGATCGGCGGCCTGCCGCAGGGCGCGTGGACCGACCTGGCGAACATCCCCATCACGGGCCACTTCATCGGCGGCTGCGCGATCGGCGACTCGCCTTCGACGGGGGTGGTGGACCCGTACCAGCGGCTGTACGGGTACCCGGGGCTGCACGTGGTGGACGGCTCGGCGATCTCGGCGAACCTGGGCGTGAACCCCTCGCTGACGATCACCGCCCAGGCCGAGCGGGCGATGGCGTTCTGGCCGAACGCCGGGGACCCCGATCCGCGGCCGGCGCCGGGCTCGCCGTACCGGCGCGTGGCGGCGGTGGCGCCTCGGCGTCCGGTCGTCCCGCCGGAGGCGCCGGCAGCCCTGCGGCTGCCGTTGACGCCCCGCTGAAGAGGCCCTCCCGGACCGCGCCGCCGGGAGGGCCGCTCAGCGTTACGGCAGGCTGGCGAGCCCCGCCGACACCGTGTTGGCGAACGCGTAGCCCTGCGACGCGTCCCAGTTGATCGACCACGTCATCGCGCCCCGGATCGACGGGTACGTCGCCGACGGCTTGAACGAACCGCACGACGTGCCGCGGGCCAGGCAGTTCAGCGCCGAGACCGTGTTGGCCGGGGCCTGGTAGCCGCCGCCCGCCGCCTGGGGCGAGGCCGGGAGGCCGAGGCCGACCTGGTCCGCGCGCAGGCCACCCTGCAGCTGGATGCAGGCCAGCGCCGTCAGGAAGTCGACCGTGCCCTGCGAATAGACGTTGCCGTTGCAGCCGTTCATCGAACCGGAGTTGTAGTACTGCATGTTGACGATCGTCAGGATGTCCTTGATGTTCAGCGCCAGCTGGAAGTAGCCGCCCGCGGTGGACTGCATGTCGATCGTCTGCGGCGCCATCGTGATCACCTTGCCGCCGCCGTTGTAGATGCTGCGCAGCGCCTGGCCCATGTACGTGGCGTTGATGCCGTTCTCGAGGTCGATGTCGACGCCGTCGAAGCCGTAGTTCGCGATCAGCGACTTGATGCTGTTCGCGAAGTTGTTCGCCGAGGTCGAGTCGCCGACGCTGATCGTGCCGTTCTGGCCGCCGACCGAGATGATCACCCGCTGGCCGCGGGCTTGGACCGTCTTGATGTCGGCCTTGAACTGCGCGTCCGTGTAGCCGCCGAGCTGTGAGGACAGGCCGGGGTCGAGCGTGAAGCTCACCGCGCCGGGCGTGCCGGTCGCGTCGGCGAACGACACCGCGATGACGTTGTACTTCGTCGGGACGTCGGCGAGCTTCAGCGCCTTGGCGCCGTTGTAGAAGTTCTGCCAGTAGCCGGTCAGGACGTGCTTCGGCAGGTCACCCTGCGTGGGCGGCGTCGTGGTCGTCGTGGTCGGCGGAGTGGTGGTCGTCGTCGGGGTGGTGGGCGTGGTGGGCGTGGTCGGCGTGGTGGTCGGCGGGGTGCCGGGGCCGTCGAGGCTGATGTCGTCGGCGAAGTACGCCGGCTGGCCGTACCAGCCGTGCAGGTACACCGTCAGCGACGTGCTCGAGCCGGTCGTGAAGCTCAGCGACAGCTGCTGGTAGCCGCTGGTGCCGGGCGTCCACGTGCTGGCCGTCGCCGAGCCGGAGACGCCCAGGTAGACGTAGCTGCCCTGGACCCAGCCCGAAAGCTTGTACGCCGTGTTCGCCGAGACGGTGAGCGTCTGCGAGCACTGGGCGTTGTCCGACGACGACGGCGTCGCGTTCAGGGCGCGGCTGCCGCCGTGCACCGGCGAGCTCACCGCGGCCGCCGCGCCGGTGCACGTCCAGCCCGACGTGCCGGCTTCGAAACCGGGGTTGGCCAGGATGTTCGCCGCCGAAGCGCTGCCGGCGAGCACGAAGGTCACGCCGAGGCACAGCGTCACCACGGAAAGTAAGGAAAGCAGAGCGAAGCGAACCTTGGGGACCACGGGCAACCTCCGTGACACTGGTGAGGCAGGTCACCACAAAGTGGACTAGACCAATCTGAATGTCAAGGAACCCCATCCGAAAGTCGGGGCGCCCGAAACGGCAGAATGTGACGATCGGATCCAGGTCAATCGGGAGCGTGTTGCAGTGAGCGTGTCGGTCGAGCAGAAGATCGCCGAAGAACTGGGCGTGCGCGAAGGACAGGTCAAGGCCGCTGTCGAGCTCCTCGACGGCGGGTCGACCGTGCCGTTCATCGCCCGCTACCGCAAGGAAGTCACCGGCATGCTCGACGACGCGCAGCTGCGCACGCTCGAAGAGCGGCTGCGCTACCTGCGGGAACTCGACGAGCGCCGGCTCGCCGTGCTCGAGTCCATCCGCAGCCAGGGCAAGCTCGACGACGCCCTCGAGGCGTCGATCCTCGCCGCGGACACGAAGTCGCGGCTGGAGGACATCTACCTCCCCTACAAGCCGAAGCGCCGCACGAAGGCGATGATCGCGCGCGAAGCGGGTCTCGAGCCGCTGGCCGACGGCCTGCTCAACGACCCGACCACCGATCCGCAGGCGGCGGCCGCGGTGTTCGTCGACGCGGACAAGGGCGTCGCGGACGCCCAGGCGGCCCTCGACGGCGCCCGCGCGATCCTCGTCGAGCGCTTCGCCGAGGACGCCGACCTCATCGGTGACCTGCGCGAGAAGATGTGGGGCCAGGGCCACCTGGTCGCCAAGGTCCGGTCCGGCAAGGAGGAGGAAGGGGCGAAGTTCTCCGACTACTTCGACTTCTCCGAGCCCTACACCAAGCTCCCCTCGCACCGGATCCTCGCGATGCTGCGCGGCGAGAAGGAGGAGGTCCTCGACCTCACGATGGCGCCGGACGAGCCTTCGGACGAGCCGCAGGTCGGCCCGACGGAGTACGAGCAGCGCATCGCGGCGAAGTTCGGCATCACCCAGCAGGGGCGGCCGGCCGACAAGTGGCTCGGCGACACCGTGCGCTGGGCGTGGCGCACCAAGATCCTCCTGCACCTGGGCATCGACCTGCGGATGCGGCTGCGCCAGGCGGCCGAGGACGACGCCGTGCGCGTGTTCGCGGCCAACCTGCGCGACCTGCTGCTGGCCGCGCCGGCCGGCACCCGCGCCACGATGGGCCTCGACCCGGGCTTCCGGACCGGTGTCAAGGTGGCGGTCGTGGACGCGACCGGCAAGGTCGTCGACACCCACGTCATCTACCCGCACCAGCCGGCGAACAAGTGGGACCAGTCGATCGCCGAGCTGGCCGTGCTGGCCGCCCGGCACAAGGTGGACCTGATCTCGATCGGCAACGGGACGGCGTCGCGCGAGACGGACAAGCTCGCGCAGGAACTGATCAAGAAGCACCCCGAGCTGAAGCTGACGAAGGCTGTCGTGTCCGAGGCCGGCGCGTCGGTGTACTCGGCGTCGGCGTTCGCTTCGCAGGAACTGCCGAACATGGACGTCTCGCTGCGCGGCGCGGTCTCGATCGCCCGGCGGCTGCAGGACCCGCTGGCCGAGCTGGTGAAGATCGACCCGAAGTCGATCGGCGTCGGGCAGTACCAGCACGACCTGTCCGAGGTTTCGCTGTCGCGCTCGCTCGACGCGGTGGTCGAGGACTGCGTGAACGCGGTGGGCGTGGACGTCAACACGGCGTCGGCGCCGCTGCTGACCCGGGTCTCGGGCATCACCACGGGCCTGGCGGAGAACATCGTGGCCCACCGCGACACGAACGGCCCGTTCCGCTCCCGCATGGCGCTGAAGGAGGTCGCCCGCCTCGGCCCGAAGGCGTTCGAGCAGTGCGCGGGCTTCCTCCGGATCCCGGACGGCGACGACCCGCTCGACTCCTCGGCGGTGCACCCGGAGGCGTACCCGGTGGTCCGGCGGATCCTGTCCAAGACGGGCACCGACATCCGCTCGCTGATCGGCAACACGCGGACGCTTTCGTCGCTGAAGCCGGGCGAGTTCGTCGACGAGCAGTTCGGTCTCCCGACGGTGACGGACATCCTGGCGGAGCTCGACAAGCCGGGCCGCGACCCCCGCCCGGCGTTCAAGACGGCGACGTTCGCCGAGGGCGTGGACAAGATCTCGGACCTCAAGCCGGGGATGCGGCTGGAGGGCGTGGTGACGAACGTGGCGGCGTTCGGCGCGTTCATCGACGTCGGCGTCCACCAGGACGGGCTGGCCCACGTTTCGGCGCTGTCGAAGAACTTCGTCAAGGACCCGCGGGAGGTCGTGAAGCCCGGGGACATCGTGAAGGTGAAGGTCCTCGACGTCGACGTGCCGCGCAAGCGCATCTCGCTGACGCTGCGGCTGGACGACGAGCCGGGTGCGGGGCCGGGCAACCGCGGCGGCGGAGGCGGCGAGCGCCGGGACCGCGGCCAGGGCGGCGGCGGTCAGCGCCGCGGCGGCAGCGGCGGCGGCGACCGGCGTGGTGGCGGCGGCCGTGACCGCGGCGGCAACGCGAGCGGCTCGATGGCCGACGCGCTCCGGCGGGCCGGGTTCGGCAACAAGTAAGGCATCCGGGGAGGCCGCGCCGGGCGGCCTCCCCGCTGTCGAACCTCAGCGGCGATCTCGTCCGGCACCGGGGCGGCGAATCCGACGGCTGGAAATCACCGAAGCGCGAAGAGCCCCACCGGGAACAGCACCACCGGAACCACGGCGGCGGACGCGCTGATCAGCCAGGTGCCCCCACGCCAGCCGACCGGCGACGCGTCCAGCACCAGCCGCCGCACCAAAGCCGCCTCCACCACGGCCGCCAGCAGGTATCCCAGCCCGACGCTGAAGACCGCCGTCGCACCGACGAACAGCAGGCCCGACGTCGACGCCGCGCCCAGCGGCGCGGCCACCTCCCAGCGCACCACGCCGGCGGCCGCGGTCAGCAGGGCCAGCAGGAGCACGAACGCCACGAAGAAACCGACGGGCGCCTTGGCCGGGTGCGAGCCGCGGGCGAACACCCAGAAGCCCGCGTCGATTCCCGCCACCACCAGCGCCAGCACGACGAAACCGGCACGGAACGTCAGCACCCGATCACTCTAGCGGAACGTCACCGCCACGGTGCCCAGCTCGCCGAAGTCCGCCACCACGTGGCCGCCCGCCTGGATCGGGCACGGCGGGGTCGCCGTTCCCGTCGTCACGACGTCGCCCGGGCGCAGTGCGAGGCCGTGGCGGGGCAGCTCCATCGCCAGCCAGTGCAGTGCCAGCCTCGGATCGCCCAGCACCAGGCTGCCGCTGCCGCGGGAGAACTCCTCGCCGCCGGTGTGCAGGACCACCGGGCGGCGGGGCAGGTCGAGGTCGCGCCAGCCCGGCACCGGGCGGCCCTCGACGAACCGGCCCGCGCACGCCGCGTCGGCCAGCAGCTGCGGGCCGCCCGCGTGGCGGTGGTCGGTGTAGCGGCTGTCCGGCAGCTCGATCGCCAGGAACATCGTGTCGACCGCGTCGAGCACCGCGGCCAGCGACGGCGACAGCCCCGGGTCGGCCTTGAGCCGGAAGGCGAACTCCGGTTCGGCGACGCCCATGGTCATCGTGTCCGCCGGGACCGGCGCCCCCTCGACGTGGCGGAACCGCTCGAACATCGCGCCCGGCAGCGGCCCTGGCACGCCGAGGTACTGCCGGGCGTACACGGTCGTCGCGGCGATCTTCCAGCCGGACACCGGTCCGGCCAGCTCGGCGAGCGCCACCTGCGCCGCCATGCCCTCGGCGAGGTCGCACGGGCGGGCGTCGTCCGGCAGGCCCTCCAGCCGCTTGCCGGTCAGCCACGCGTCCCAGATGAGCTCCGCCGCCCGCTCTCGCTTCACGCCCGCGATCTTGCCAACCGGAACACCGGGTGTCGATCGGCTTCCGCCGCGAACGCATCGGGCGGGCCGGCCGGCTTCGCGTCGAAGAACGGCGCCGTCACCGGGATCCTGCGGACGTACGCGCGCAGCACCGGGCCCGCCGCGGCGGCGTCGGCCTCCTCGACCTCCCACGTTTCGCGCCGGCGGCCGCGCCGCAGCCGGGCGGTCGGGTGGGCGCGCAGGTTGTGCACCCAGCCGACCGGCCCGTAAGGCGCCACGAGCCAGCGTTCGCCACCCGCTTCGATGACGTTCACCGGCGTGGTCCGGTCCTCGCCGCTCTTGCGCCCCCGCGTGGTCAGCAGGAACCCGGTGCCGCCCGCGGCCGGGATCCCGCGCTCCAGCAACACCTTCACGACGACGTTCGCGACCTTCCGCGTCACGCCCATCCGGTACTTCCGCGCCATCACGGCTGCATAGCGTAAACCCCCGACAGCTCCCGCACCCGCGCCCAGACGTTCTCGAACCGCGCCGCGTCGACCACCGGCTTGCGCAGCGCGGCCAGTGCGATCGCCTGCTGGGCGTCGGTCGAGCTCGCCTTGCCGTTGAGGTCCACCGCCGCGACGCTGAAGTCCTGCACCAGCACCGCGAAGATCTGGTCGGTGACCTCGTCGTCCAGTCCGGTGATGCGGGCCTGCTCCAGGACGAGCTGGCCGTACACGACCAGCGTGAACAGCTCGGTGAGCGCGAGCCCGAAGTCGAGGTCGGCCTGCTGCGCCTCGTCCGGCGTCGCCTCGGTGAGCAGCTTGACCAGGTAGCCGGCCTGCTCGGTGAACAGCGCGACGTTGGGGATGTGCGCGGCTTCGGCGTAGGCGGTCTTCCAGTCGTGGAACCGGACCTTCGACAGGCCGCGCGCCGGGCCCTGGCGGAAGAGGAACTCGTCGTCCGCGGCGTCGGTGCGGGTGCCTACCGGCGCGTACTCCTGCGGCGCGAACAGGTAGTTCGGCATGAACTTGGCGATCAGCGCCAGGTTCACGGCCACCGTGCCCTCGAGCTTCGGGAGGCCGTCGATGTCGTTCTTGGACATCGCCAGGTAGGTGTCGGCCTCGAAGCCCTTGGCCGCGACGACGTCGGCGACCAGGCCGATCACCTTCTGCGCCTCGGTCGTCACCTTCATCTTGGTGATCGGGTTGAACAGCAGGTAGCGGCGGTCGTCGGGGTTCGCGCTGCGGAAGTAGTCGACGGCGCGGTCGGAGAACAGCTTCATCGCGGTCAGCCGCGCATACGCCTCGACGAACTCGCGCCGGACGTGCGGGAAGTCCGTCACCGGCTTGCCGTACAGGACGCGGTTGTGCGCGTGCGTGATGGCTTCGTACAGCGAGTGCGTCGCCATGCCGATGCCGCCGAAGCAGAGGTTGAACTTGCCGATGTTCACGGTGTTCAGCGCGGCGCTGAAGGCTTCGGCGCCGACGTGCAGGATGTCCTCGGCGCGCACCGGGTAGTCCTCGAGCCGGAACTCGGCGACGTACATCTGCGACGGCACGACGTTCTTCACGACGTGGTAGTTCGGGTGCTCGGAGTCGGCGTAGAAGAAGACGTACTGGTCCGGGCCATCGACGCCGTCGATGCGGCCGAAGACCGACACGGTGCGCGCGCAGTTGCCGTTGCCGATGTAGTACTTGGAGCCGGTCGCGCGGTAGCCGTCGCCGTCGCGCGTGAGCACCATGTCGGACGAGTAGATGTCGGCGCCGTGGTCCTTTTCGGACAATCCGAAGGCGCCGACGCCGCCGGCGTCGAGGGCCGCCGCCGCGCGCTCGCGTGCGGCTTCGTTGGCGCTCTGCCAGACCGGGCCGAGGCCGAGGATGGTGACCTGCCACGGGTACCAGTAGTTGAGGCCGTAGAACCCGAGGATCTCCGACAGCGCGGCGACGCGGCTGGTGTCCCAGCGCTTGTCCGGGTTGCCGCCGGCGTTCGCCGAGGGGGTCAGGAAGGTCGAGAACAGGCCTTCCTTGCCCGCGAACTCGATGAAGTCCGCGTAGAAGGTGCGGTTGTGGTAGTCCTCGGTCAGCTTCGCCTTGCCGCGCTGCTCGAACCAGTCGATGGTGGCGCGCAGCAGGCGCCGCGTCTCGGCGTCGAAGTGCGCCGGGTCGTACTCGCGCGGGTTCAGCAGCATGGTCGTCCTCCTTGATTACCGACCGGTAACTTAGCAAGCGCCGCCGAGTGCGGGCAATCTCACTGGGGGTAGGTCACTCTTGTTCGCTACACTGATCTTGCGGGCCGCTCAGTTCTGCCTCGGCCCGCTGCTGTTGTCGACTACCACGCGCCGCGGCCGTTGACCGGTCTGCGCCGGGCAGGACAACCCTTCTCAGGTTATGGAGACCAGGGCACTAGCGTGCCCGTACGACTTATGAGCACTTTCGCTGAACTCGGCTTGCCGACCCCGCTCGTGGCCGCGCTGGCCACCCAGGGCGTCACCGAGCCGTTCCCCATCCAGGCGGCGACCCTGCCGCACACCCTCGCCGGGCGTGACGTCCTCGGCCGTGGCCGCACCGGCTCCGGCAAGACGTACGGCTTCGTGCTGCCCGTGCTGGCCCGCCTCGCCGCGGGCCCGACGCGGCGGCGGCCCGGCCGTCCCCGCGCGCTGATCCTGGCGCCGACGCGCGAGCTCGCGACGCAGATCGAGGCCTCGATCCTGCCACTGGCCCGGCCGCTGGGCCTCAAGGCGACCACCATCTTCGGCGGCGTCAGCGCGAACCCGCAGATCACGCGGCTGCGTGACGGCGTCGACATCGTCGTCGCCTGCCCCGGCCGGCTCGCCGACCACATGCGCTCCGGGCACGTGAAGCTCGACGCCGTCGAGATCACGGTGCTCGACGAGGCCGACCACATGGCCGACCTGGGCTTCCTGCCCGAGGTCCGGCGGATCATGGACGCCACGCCCGAGCGCGGCCAGCGGCTGCTGTTCTCGGCGACCCTGGACAACGGCGTCGACGTGCTGGTCAAGCGCTTCATGAACGACCCGGTCACGCACAGCGTCGACTCGGCGCAGTCGCCGGTGTCGACGATGGAGCACCACGTCCTGCACCTCGAGGAGACCCACCGGCTGCCGGTGCTGGTCGACCTGACCGCGGCGCCCGGGCGCACGCTGGTGTTCACCCGGACGAAGAGCCGCGCGAAGGCGCTCACGCGCAAGCTGAACGCGTCCGGCGTCCCGGCGGTGGAACTGCACGGCAACCTGGGCCAGAACGCGCGCACGCGCAACCTCGAGGCGTTCTCTTCCGGTACCGCGAAGACGCTGGTGGCGACGGACATCGCCGCGCGCGGCATCCACGTCGACGACGTCCGGCTGGTGATCCACGCGGACCCGCCGGTGGAGCACAAGGCGTACCTGCACCGCTCGGGCCGCACGGCGCGCGCCGGGGCGTCGGGCACGGTGGTCACGTTGATGACGGACGCGCAGGTCCGCGACGTGCGGGACCTCACCCGCAAGGCGGGCATCAAGCCGACGACGACCCAGCTCGGGCCGGGCCACCCGCTGCTGGCGGAGCTGGCGCCCGGGGAGCGGACGTTCACGAAGGCGCCGGCGGTCGACAACCGGCCGAAGAAGGTTTCCGCCACGGGCGAGGCACCGGGTGGTGGCCGCGGCCGGCGCGGCGGGGCGCCGAAGGAGAACCGCGGTGGTCAGCGGGCGCGGGCGACCGGGCAGGCTCGGCGTGAGGAGCAGCCCCGGGCGGAGCGGCACGGGGCTGGTGCTGCTTCGGGCGGGGAGCGGCGTGGGGGTTCGCGGCGGTCGGGTGCCTCGGCGGCTGGGCACCGGCGATCGGGTTCCGGTTCTGGTGCTGCGGCATCGGGTGGCGGCGGTCGGTCGGGTGCTGCTTCGGGGAACCGGCGCGGCGGGGCTGCGGCTTTCTCGGCCGGTACGCGTGCCGGGGGACGTCGGAGCGGCCGCTGAGCCCTGGCTGGCGGGTCGGTTTTCCCACCACCCCGAAGCCCGATCGTGACTACGGCCCGCCGCACCGGGTCAAGGCGGGAAAGCGTGCCTTGACCCGGTGCGGCGGGCGTCTTGTCCGGGCCGTGAGTCGCCTCAAGCACGGCCAACGGGAGCCGGGTGGGTCAGGAGGCGGCCTGTTCGGGTCTCTGCCGTGGCGATCGCGTTCAGGCCTTGCCACTCCTGAGTCACCAAGTACAGGGTGTCCTCGCTCAGCGCGCACGCGAAACATCCGCGGTCCAACGTCAGGCGGTCCAGGACTTCGCCCCCTTCCTTGACCCGGGTGCACGACTTGTGCGGGACGTCGGCCACCCAGACCGCGCCCGACGCGTCCAGTGCGATGCCGTCCGGGTTTCCGTCGCCCAGGGCGGCCCAGACCCGGCGGTTCGTCAGGCTGCCGTCCGGGTGCACCGAGAAGGCCGTGAGGCAGTTCGCGTACGACTCCGCCACGATCAGCGTCCGCCCGTCCGGGGTCAGCGCCATGCCGTTGCCGAACGCGATGTCCGCCGCCACCTGGCGCACCTCGCCGGACGGGGACACGTGCAAGATCACCCCCGGCCGGTAGTCCTCCCCCGCCATCAGGTCGAAGCCGCCGCCGTTGACGTAGCACCCGCCGTCGGGGGTGGTCACTATTTCGTTCAGGCCGGTCCGGCCGAGGTTCGCGTGGGTGACCAGCGAGCCGTCTTCCAGCAGCCGCAGGAGCAGGCCGTCCGACGACGACACGATCAGCGGCCGCCCGCCGGCGAAGTCGAAGCACATCGGCATCGTCGGGAAGCCCGCGCGGAACACCACCTCCCGCTCCCCCGACGGTGAGACCGCGACGATCTCGTGGGACAGCCAGTCGGCGAACCACAGCCTGCCCTCGTGCCAGCGCGGGGACTCACCGAACGCGAAGCCCTCGAGCAGCACCGCGGTCATCGCCACACCCCCACGATCGCCGCCACCACGACGATCTTCACCAGCCAGTCGCCCGCGTGCAGCGCCGCCAGGCGGACCGGGACCCGCTCGTGCAGCACCGAGCCCGCGAGGATCACCAGCGGGAAGCCCGCCCACACCGGCAGCGCCAGGCCCAGAGCACCCGGCACGCCACGCACCCCGGCCGCCGTCGCCAATACCGCGAACGCCGCCACCAGGACCAGCGTCCGGCCGAACTCCGCGCCCATCCGCCAGACGGCCGGGCGGGCCTCGGCGCCCGCCGGGCTGAGCCGGGCCCAGACCTTCCCGAACGCCGTGTACCAGACCGAGCTCACCACGAACGCCGCCACCGATGCCGTCAACACCGCGATAACCATCGCCTGCTCCTTCGCCGGAGAACCACTTGCGATGGGGACGTCGAGGCCGCGGCCCCGGCTTCGACACCCGGGCGGAAGAATTTTTACAGCGACGAAGTGAGCCCGCGCGCCCGCAGCACCGCGCGCTCCAGCGGGCGGAACACCAGCAGCTCGATCCCCACGCCGACCAGCAGGATCAGGAAGATCGCCGCGATCACCGTCTCCATGCTGTTGAACGACGAGCCCTGGTTCAGGTACGCCCCCAGGCCGATGCCGAGCTGCGGGGACAGCGCGATCAGCTCCGCCGCCATCAACGAGCGCCACGAGAACGCCCAGCCCTGCTTCAGCCCGGCGAGGAAGCCCGGCAGCGCCGCCGGCAGCAGGATGTGGCGGGCCGACGACAGCCGGTTCGCGCCCATCACCTGGCCGACGCGCGGGAGGATCGGCGGGATCTGGTCGATGCCGGAGACCAGGCCGTTCGCGATCGACGGGACCGAGCCCAGCAGCACCACGAAGTAGATCGCCGCGTCGTTGATCCCGAACCACAGGATCGCCGCCGGCACCCACGCCACCGACGGGAGGCTCTGCAGGCCCGTCAGCAGCGGGCCGATCGCCGCTCGCACCACGCGGACCTTCGCCACGACCAGGCCGAGCGGGGTGCCGATGAGGACGCCGGCGAGGAAGCCGAGCGCGGCGCGGTGCACCGACGTCCAGACGAAGCCGAACACCTTGCCGTCGACGACGATGCCCCAGAACTCGTCCCACACCGAAACCGGCGCCGGCAGCTGCGACTCCGGCCAGAAGGCCGCGGCCCAGAGCAGCTGCCAGACGACGACCAGCACGACGAGCGCGCCCACCGGCGGCAGGAAACCCCAGGCGAACCGCTTCCAGAAGCCGGGACGGCGTTCGCCCACCGGGGCGTCGAGCGAATCCAGTCCGGCGCCGACCGCGTCCAGGTCGGGCTCCGCGGACCGGTCAAGCTGCGGCATGGGTGCTGATCACCTCGCGCAGGTGCCCGGTGATCTCCTCGGTCAGCTCCTCGGCGTCGGCCAGCGGCACGTCCGTCCACTCGCGCACGACCCGGCCGGGCCGCGACGAGAGCAGCACCACGCGCCGGCCGAGCCGCACGGCTTCGCGCACGTCGTGGGTCACGAACAGCACGGACGTGCCCGTGCTGCGGTAGACGCGCAGCAGCTCGCCCTGCAGGACGTCGCGGGTGATGGCGTCGAGCGCGGCGAACGGCTCGTCCATCAGCAGCAGCGACTGCTCCGGGTCGCCGCCGACGCGCAGCGTCGCGGCCAGGGCGCGAGCCAGCGCGACGCGCTGCCGCATCCCGCCGGACAGCTCGTGCGGCCGCTTCGCGCCCGCGCCGTTCAGCCGGACCAGTTCCAGCAGCTCGGCGGCCTTTTCGCGGCGCTCCACCCGGCCGAAGCCGGCCAGCCGCAGCGGCAGCTCGACGTTGCGGGCCGCGGTCAGCCACGGCATCAGCGCGGCCTCCTGGAACATCACCGCCGGGCGGGAGGTGTTCAGCGTGATCTCGCCCGCCGACGGCGCGTCCAGCCCGGCGACCAGGTTCAGCAGCGTGCTCTTGCCGCACCCGGACGCGCCGAGCAGGCAGACGAACTCGCCGGGCGCGACGGTGAGGTCCACGCCGTCGAGCGCGACGACCGCGCGGCCGGCGGTGCCGAACGTCTTGCGCACGCCGTCGAGACGCACCGCTGCCGTGCCGGTGAAGTTGCTGCGGCCGGTCGGGAGGGTCGTGGTCATCGCTGAGCGCCTCTCACTTGGTCAGTTCGGGAGCGTCGACGGCGGGCAGGTTCTTGGCCTTCAGCACTTCGTTCAGCGGGCCGAAGTCCGCGAAGCCCTTCAGCGCGACCGCCGACTTCACCACGCCCGCCGTCACCGAGTCCTGCGCGAGCTGGGGGAATTCGGCGGCGATGGGATCGGTGGTGAGCTCGATGCCGGAGAAGGCGCGGTCCAGGACCGCTGCGCTCAGGGTACTGCCGGCCAGCTCCTTGAGCGCACCGTTGACCACGGTCTTCGCCTCCGCCGGGTTGGTCTTGGCCCAGTCGATGGCGGCGAGCTCACCCTTGAGCAGCGCGCGGACGGTGTCCGGGTGCTGCTGCAGGAACTCGCTGCGCACGATGGCGACGGTGGTCGGGAAGCGGCCGCCGGGCCAGAGCGTCTTCTCGTCGACCAGGACCTTCGCGCCGGCGTCGAGGACCAGCCGGGACGCCCACGGCTCGGGCAGCCAGCCGCCGTCGACCTCGCCCTTCTTGAAGGCGTCGAGCGTCTTCGGGTTGTCCAGGTTGGTGATCTTGACCTGGTCGGTCAGCTGCTTGCCGGCGAGGAACTTCTTGAGCGCGACGTCCTGGGTGTTGGCCAGCTGCGGCGTGGCGATGTTCTTGCCCTTGAGGCCCTCGACACCGGTGATGTCCGGTTTGACGACCAGCTGCGCGCCCCCGGAGACGGCGCCGGAGATCAGCTGGATGGCCCCCTTGGACTTGGTGAAGGCGTTGATGGCCGGGCCGGAGCCGATGAAGGCGACGTCGAGGGAGCCGCCGAGCAGGGCATTGACCTCTTCGGGGCCGGCGTTGAAGGTCTGGGTGGTGAGCTTGGTCGAGCCGAGCTCGTTCTTGAAGAAGTCCTTCTTGACGCCGATCAGGGCGGGCGCGTGCGTGACGTTCGGGAAGAACCCGAGGCGAACCTCCCCGGCGGCGCCCTGGTCGGCAGCGGGCGCGGTGGTGCTGTCGGCGCGCGAACAGCCGGTGAGCGCGCCCAAGGCGGTCAGGGCGGCCAGCGCCGTGGCCAGGGTTCTCCGGGAGGTGCGCACGTCGGCATCGCCTTTCGTCGGTGTGTCGGGGCGAGGTTCGCACGGTCACCCACTCAGGCGCATAGCCATCCGCATCCCGGGAATCCCGGTGAGATTTCTTGACATCGGCGCCCGCGGCACTTAGGGCCCCAGAGAAAGTCGCGCCGGCGGGCAACCGCTCGCGTCACCCGGACGTGGTACAGGGTGGACCACGGATTCGGGAGGAAGACATGACGAGCAGGGGCCAGGGAGCCGCCGGCGTCCGCGTGGCGCTGGTCGTGTTGTTCATCGGGCTGGGCCAGGCGTCGTTCGAGTGGCTCAGGTCACTGGGGATGGACGCGCTGACGAGCGCCGTCGTCGGGGCGATCCCGGTCATCACCGGGGCGGCGGTGGCGCTGGTGCTGTGGGTGGCGTCGGACCGGGCGTTCCAGCTGCGCAACTGGCTGCCGGTGGCGGTGTCGATCCCGGTGTACCTGGGCGGCGCGTTCGGCCTGGCGACGGGGACGGCGAGTTTGGTGGCGTCGATCGTGAGCGGGGTCGGGCTGGGGATCGCGGCGGTGGTGATCGCGGGACTGATCCGGTCGAGGCGGCGGGTTGAGGCTGGTCAGTAGGGGTTTTGGTGGGTTGTCCACAGGTTGAGGGGGGTGTGGACAACTTGGGCTTGGAGTGGGGTTTTCGGGCTTTTTGTCGGTGGGGGCCGGTAGGCTGGAGCTGGGCACGCCCCCTGGGAGTGGCGGGGCTGCTTGAGGGCGGGGCTGCTTGAGGGCAGGGCTGCTTGAGGGCAGGGCTGCTTGAGGGCAGGGCTGCTTGAGGGCAGGGCTGCTTGAGGGCAGGGCTGCTTGAGGGCGGGGTTCCGGCAAAGTCGGAGTGCCCCTTTCAGCTACCGCACCCGGCCCGAACGGCACGCTGACGGCCAGACCCGCACCCCACCCAGACCTCCCCACCGCCCCGATCCGAAGCCCCCACACGGCCGGTGGTGCCGGGTCAAGGCACGCTTTCCCGCCTTGACGCGGTACCACCGGCCGTAGTGACAATCAGACTTCGGGGTGGTGGGCACCGCGACACCCCCTGGCATCCACCCAGGCCGACGGCAACCCCAAAGCGTAGGTCGACCAGCAGACCCGCCTCCACCACGGAACACCAACCGACTTGCCGGAACCCTGCCAGGGAAAGGCGCCCCGCAGCTCAGCGGCGCAGCAGAAGTGACACGTCGCCGAACTCGTGCCACAAGTACCTCTCCTCCACCGCCGCCTCGTAGGCCTTCTGGACCACCTCGGCCCCGGCCACCGACTCCAGGAGCAGCAGGTGCGATGCCTCCGGGGCGTGCAGCCCCGTGACGATCCCGTCCACCACCCGCGCCGGGCGGTCCGGGCCCAGAACCAGCTCCGTCCAGCCCTCCGCCGCGCGCACCTCGGCGTCCGAAGAGCCCGAAGCGCCCGAAGCGCCTGAGGAACCCGAGGCCTCCAAAGCCGCCGACTCCAGCGCCCGCGCCGCCGTCGTGCCCACCGCTATCACGCGGCCTCCGCGCTCCCGGACCCACGACACCAGCGCCGCCGTCGTCGGGGGTACCCGGTACCTCTCCGCCTGCGGCGGCTCTGCCGCCTCCGGTGACGACACCCCCGTGTGCAGCAGCACCGGCGCGAACAACACCCCCTCCGTCACCAGCCTCGTCACCAGCTCCGGGGTGAACGGCCGGGCCGCCGAGGGCATCTCCGCGCTGCCCGGCTCGCGGGCGAACACCGTCTGGTAGTCCGACAGCGGCCACGCCTCCGGGACGTACCCGTAGCGGATCGGCCGGCCGGCGGACCCCAGCAACGACAGCACGTCCACCGACGACACCACCCGCCACAGCCGCGCCGCTCCCGGCACCGCCTGGGCCAGCAGCGTCAGCGACGCGCCTCCGGCCAGCTCGAGGCACTCGCCCGGGCGACCGTCGAGGAGAGGGCCGCCCGGGGCGCGCAGCTCGATGATCCACGCGCCGTCGTCGAGGGCCGTGGCGAAATGGACCACGATCGGGCGACCCTCTCGGCGGGCGTCGACCGCCGCCGGGAGGGTTCCGGACGTGTTGACCACCAGGACGTCTCCCGGGCGCAAATGACCACCGAGTGCCGTGAACGCCGTGTGGTGGACGCCCGACGGGGACGCCACCAGCAGGCGGACCTCGTCGCGGCTCAGGCCGCGGGCCTCCGGCGGGACCGATGCCGACAGCGCCTCCGGCAGGTCGAACCGGACGCTCATGCCGTCACCAGCAGATCCGCCGCGCGGTAGCGGCCACTGGGCGGGCGCTCGTCCAGCAGCCTCAGGAACGCCGGGACCACGGAGTCAGGCAGCGGCCGGTCCGAGATGTCCTCGCCCGGGAACGCGCGCTGGTGCATCGCCGTGCGCAGGTCGCCCGGGTCGACCGCGTACACCGGCATGTCCGGGTGTTCCACGCCCAGGACGGCGGTCAGCTGATCGAGGGCCGCCTTCGACGAGCCGTAGCCGCCCCAGCCCTCGTACGCCTCCACCGCCGCGTCGGAACTGACGTTGATCACGACCGCGGGCTTCAGGAGCTGCGTCAGGGCGAGCGGCGCGAACACGTTGACGCGGTAAACCTCTTCCAACGCCGCCAAG
Source organism: Amycolatopsis sp. NPDC004747 (assembly GCF_053601335.1). NCBI lineage: Bacteria > Bacillati > Actinomycetota > Actinomycetes > Pseudonocardiales > Pseudonocardiaceae > Amycolatopsis > Amycolatopsis sp. NPDC004747. Next base: position 213,125 of record NZ_JBSGBQ010000014.1, read on the forward strand.
GGATAACGCGCCAGCGGCGGCAGCGGGCTGACGCCGAGCGCACTGGCGTTGTTGACGAGCAGGTCGGGCGAAGGACAGGCGTCGGCGAGCGCGGCGCGGTGGGCCGGGTCGGCGACGTCGCCGGGGACGGCCGTGAAGCCGGTTTCCCGGGCGGCGGCCGACAGCGCGGCCGCGTCGCGGGCGTCGCCGATCACCGTCCACTTGCGACGGACGAGGGCGGCCGCGAGCGCGCGGCCGAGGCCGGCCGAGGCGCCGGTGACGAGTGCGGTGGGCATGGTTCCTCCTTCGAGGGCTACCACACCATCGTTAAACCTCTACATTACTTGAGGTCAACGCGGCCGCGGAGCAGGAAGTACGCTGCCAGCGAAACGACCAGCCCGACGTAGTAGGCGAGATCCGCACCGTGCAGCGCCGCCGCGACCGGTCCGGTGTAGAGGGACGTGTTCATGAACGGCACCGCCGCGCCGAACCCCACGACGAAGGCCACCACCGCCGCCCACGGGCGCACGGAGACCGACGCCAGGACGTCCACCTCCCGGCCGCCGCGGGTGCGGGCGAGCCAGTCCGGGACCACCACGCCGAGGAACGGCGGGATCCAGTAGGAGACGAACAGCAGCACGTTCTCGAACTTCGCCGAGAAGTCGCCGCTGTGCATCCAGAGGATCAGCGCGAACGCCAGCACCGTGACGACCACCGCCGACACCGGGCGCCGCAGCCGGATGCCGACCGTCTGCAGCGCGAGCGAGCCGCTGTAGTCGTTCATCGCGTTCGACGACACCGCCGCCAGCGCGATCACGGCCAGCGCCAGCGCCCCCAGGAACCCGCCGCCGAGCAGGCGGGCGACGCCCGCCGCCGTCTGGTCGCCCAGTGACGACCCCAGCGCGAGGCCGAGGCCCTCGCCGATCGCGTAGGAGACGACGAGGCCGAGCAGCGTCGCCCAGAAGATCGCCCGCGCGGAGGAAGCAACCGGCAGGTACCGGCTGAAGTCCGACGCGTAGGGCGCCCAGGAGATCGCCAGCGACAGCGTGATCGTCGTGAACAGGACGACGCCGCCGGCCAGGTCGGCGCCCGACGCGGTGTCGGCGACGGCGATCGGGTGTCCGGAAAGGACCTTCACCGCGAGCGCGGCGAACGCCAGCACCAGCAGCACGCTCATCACCGCCTGCACGCGGTGGATCAGCGCGTAGCCGAACACGCCGAGCGCGCACTGCAGCACCAGCACGATCAGCACCGCCGCCCAGAACGGCAGCCCGGTCAGCTCGGCCAGCGCCTCGCCGCCGAACAGGCCGACCAGCGCGTCCCAGGCGATCGAGCCGAGCCACTGCACCAGGCCGGGCAGCACGACGCCGCCGCCGAACGGCAGCCGGGCCAGCGGCAACTGGCCGGTGCCGGTGCGCGGGCCCCACGTCGACAGGTACGCCACCGGCAGCGAGCCGAGCACGGTGCCGGCGAGCATCGCGGCCAGGCCCGTCCAGAAGCCGAGGCCGAGCGTCGCCGCGAGGGTGCCGGTGAACACCGCCGTCATCGTCAGGTTCGGCGCGAACCACACGCTGAACAGCCGCCACGGGCGGCCGAACCGGTTGCCCGGGGGCACCGGCGCGATGCCGTGGGTTTCGATCGCCAGGTCGCGCCCGCCGGCCGGCATCCGCCCGCCGAAGACCTCGGCGCCCAGACCGCGTCCGCTCATGTCCTGCCTCCTGTCCCGATCACCCTAAAGCGCAGCCGCGTGGTGTAACGCGACGGCCCGAACGGACGAATCACGGTTAGCCGTTGCCGGACTGCTTCACCCAACCGCCAGGACCCACCGGGAGGGTCGCGAAGTGCAGCACTCGCGGACGTCGGCGATGACCGCCCTGCTGGCCGCCGGGTGCGGGCTCGGCGTGGTCGCGCTGACGCTCAAAGCCGGCGAAGGCACCCACTCCGCCCTCGACACCGCGCTCAGCACCACCACCGGGTTCCTCTTCCTGCTCGCGGGCGCGGTCGCGCACGTGCGGCGCCCGGCCAATCCGATCGGGGTCCTCATCGCCCTGGCCGGCGTCGCCCTGTTCCTCGAGGACCTGCAGTTCACGCACAACCGGGTGCTGTACACGATCGCCGTGCCGCTGCGCGCCGCGTCCAGCCCGGTGATCGCGCACCTGGTGCTCGCCTTCCCGCACGGCAGGCTCCGCTCGCGGTGGGAGCGGCTGCTGGTGGCCGCGGCGTACGTCGTGGTGCTCGGCATCGGCGTGGTCGGCCTGCTGACCGACGACGACCCGCGCGACCTGCTGGCCGTGGCGGCCGACTCGCAGGCCGGTCCCGTGGTCGGCCGCGCTCTCGGGCTCGCCGCGACGGCGATCAGCGCGGGCGTGGTCGTCGTGCTGCTCTACCGGTGGCTGACCGGACGGTTGCCGCAGCGGCGGCTGCTGTCGCCGGTGGTGGTCATCGCGCTGGCCGGGGCCGTGACGTCGGGGGCGGGCACCGCGCTCGGCGACGGGCACCCGCTGTCCGAGCCGCTGCTGATGGCCTACCGGATCCTGTTCTGCCTGTGGCCGCTGGCGTTCCTGGCCGGGGTGATGCGGGCCAGGGTCGGCAACGCCGAGATGATCCGGCTGCTGCTGGAGCGCGACGGCACCGGGCTGGCCGCGCTCGTGCAGGACGACGAGGTGTGGAAGGACAGCCGGTCGATCGACGCGCTCAACGCGGCCGCCGGGCTGGTGCTGGACAACCAGCGGCTCACCGCCGAGCTGGAGCAGCGGCTGGCCGAGGTGCGCGCGTCGCGGGCGCGGCTGGTCGCGGCCGGCGACGAGGAGCGCCGACGGCTCGAGCGCGACCTGCACGACGGCGCCCAGCAGCGGCTGGTCAGCGTCGTTCTGCTGCTGCGGATGGCCGCCCGCCGCTCCGGCACCGACCTGCCGCCGGAGCTCCGCGCCCTGCTCACCGGCGCGGTCGACGAGCTGCAGACGGCGATCACCGAGCTGCGGGAGCTGGCCCGCGGCATCCGCCCGGCGATCCTCACCGAGGCGGGCCTGGTGGCGGCGGTCCGGTCGCTGGCCGACCGGATCCCGATGGAGGTGGCGCTGGCGGTCGGCACGGTTCCCCGCCTCGACGCGGCGGTGGAGGCGACGGCGTACTTCGTGACGTCGGAAGCGCTGACCAACGCGCTGAAGCACGCCCGGACCGACCGCGCCGACGTGCGGATCGAGGTGGCGGGGGCGGCGCTGCGGGTCGAGGTGACGGACGCGGGCGTCGGCGGCGCGGACGCCGAAGGCGGGACGGGGCTGGCCGGGCTGCGCGACCGCGTGCAGGCGTTGGGCGGGGAGCTCGACGTCACCAGCGGCCCCGGGGGCACCACGGTCACCGCAGTCATCCCCCTCGATGCCGAAACCGCCGAAACCGCCGGAAACGCCGGAAACGCCGGAAAGCCGTGAAGGCCCCCTCGGAACGTCCGAGGGGGCCTTCACGTGCTTCTTGCCTAGACGAGCAGCAGGAACAGCAGGCCGTTCGGCGTACCGAGCCCGGTCACGTCGTCGTAGCCCGGGGTGGTGTGGATGGTCAGGCCCTGGTAGTCCAGCGTGCGGACCGAGCGGAGCAGGCCGTCCGTGGCGTCGACCGAGTTGGCGTAGTCGACGCGGGCCACCGCGGCGTCCACGTGCTTCACGTCGGTGATCGCCGGCGTGCGGGACGTCAGCTTGTAGATCACCGGGTTGATGAAGCCGTGGTGGAAGTGGTCGAAGCTGTCGGCCACCGCCATGATGCCGGCGAACACCGGCGACGCGAGGCTCGTGCCGCCGATCCGGTACTGGTCGTAGTGCGCACCCTCCGGGAAGGTCTGCGTCTGGCCGACCAGGAAGCCGGTGTTCGGGTCGCCGACCGCGGAGATGTCCGGGACGACCCGGCCCTTCTTGTGGCCGGTCTGGTTCTTCGTGGACAGCGCGTCCGGCACGACGCCCTTCTGGTAGAAGGGCTGCTCGAACAGGCGGCTGGTGCCGCCGCCGGAACCGCTGGTGTAGTTGGCCGGGCCGTAGACACCGTTGGTCAGCACCGACTTGCTGGTCTCCCAGCCGGTCTCGAAGATCTTCTTGCCGTCCTTGCCGATGGCGATGGACGTGCCGCCGACCGCGGTGATCCACGGCGCCGAGGCGGAGAAGTCCGGCGACGGCGTGCCGAGGCGCGCGACCTCGTCACCGTTGTCGCCCGAGGAGAAGTACACGCCGATGCCCTCGAGCACCGCCTGCAGCGAGATCTGGTTGAACACCTTGACCTCGTCGGCCGGGATGTCCTCGCCGGTGTCGCCGTAGGAGTTCGACACGATGTCGGCCTTGTGGCCGGCGACGACGTAGTTCAGCGCCACGTCGAGGGCGTTGTCCTCGCAGGACTCGCCGCCGACGTACAGGATGTCCGCGCCCGGCGCGAGCCCGTGGGCGGCCTCGACGTCGAGGGTCTCCTCGCCGTACCAGCCCGCCGCGTCGCACTGGTCCGGCGGCTCGAGGACCGGGTTCGCCGGGAAGACGTGCTGCTTGAACTGGCTCGGCTTCAGCGGGTGCGCCGGGTCGTTCTTCTTGGCGTACGTGCTCGCGTCGGCGTAGATGGTCGGCGAGGCGAACGCGTCCACGATGGCGATCGTGGTGCCCTTGCCGTCGGCGCCCGCCTTATCGATGCCGTAGGCCGACCGCAGCTGCGCCGGGGTGTAGCCACAGGGGGCGTACGGCAGCTGCTTGCCGTTGTAGGCGGGATCGGTGGTGTCGGTCTTCTCGCCGTAGTAGGCGCTGCACGGCGGCGCGTTGCGGAACCCGGGCCCGGGCGCGACGTCCGACGGCGTGCCGGAGCCGGTCGCGTGGTCCGGCTTGAACAGGTTGGTCGCCTGGTCGACACCGACGACGCCGAGCACGTCGCCGGCCAGGCTCGCCGGCACCGACAGGTTCTTGTCGGCGGCGCGCAGCGTCTGGCCCTTGACCCGGTACTTGCCGAGGTCGACGGCGAACGCGTTCTCCGTCTGCGCCGCGGTGCCGGTGGCTTCGACGTAAGCGCGGTTCGACGGGATGTCGCCGATGCTGAAGCCGTTGCCGGTCAGCCACGCCTTGACGGCGTTCACCGTCGCGTCACTGGCCGCGAACCGGTCGCGGACCTGGTCGGGGCTGAGGTACTGCCGGTAGGTGGCGCTGTCCGGGTCGGACACGGCCTGGGCCAGCGCCTCGGCACCGGCGTTGTCGCGCTGGTTCAGGTAAACGCGGAAGCTGAGCTTCGCGGCGGGCGCCGTGTCGGCGACCTTCGCCTGCGCGTTCGCCCACAACGGGTGCGACTGCGGGATGTCCTGACGCCCCTGCGCGGACGCCGTCGCCGGCAGGGTGCCGGTCAGGCCACCCACCACCGCGAGCGAAAGGAGCAGGGTGGAGCTTCTTCGCACAGAAATCTCCCTCTTCGAAAGCGGCCCCCAGAAACGGGCCTTGGAACACCGGCTGAGACTAGATCGGTGTTCCGCCCCGGGGAAGTGCGTGCGGAACCGTTATCTGGCCGGGAATTCGCGAACCGGTGACCGTGGTACGGAAATCCGATTTGTCGCGCGGAAAAAGCGAGGAATGGTATTCGATGCGCGCTAAGTCCGGTTCGTGCCGGTATCGCGGACCACGCGCGCCGGGCGGGCGCCACCTACCAAAGTAGGGTGCTCCGTCCACTCGGGACAGTCCCGTGACATCCGGGGCTCCGCCACCCGGACCCCGGAAGGCAACGGGCGGTGACGGCAGTTCGGCCGTCACGCCAGGCGCCGGTCCACCTCCGCGGGGGCGAACACCGCGTCGACGACCATCGCCACCGCGCCACCCACGGCCATTCCTTCGCCGCGGCCGCCGATTTCCACGCGCAGGTTCTCCGTCACCCGCGGCAGCGCCCGCCGGTACAGCACCTCCCGGACGCCGGCCACGAAGTGCGGCTCGGCCAGGTCACCGGCGATCACCACCACGCCCGGGTTGACCACGCACACGAGCGTCGCCAGCACCTCCCCCACCTGGCGGCCCGCCACTTCGGCGAGCCGGACCGCGGCCGGCTCGCCCGCGGCGATCCGGTCGCGGACACCCGAACCCGACTCCGTCGGCAGGCCCAGCTCGGTCAGCCTCGCCGCCAGCGCCCCGCCGCCGGCCACCGCCGCCAGGCAGCCGCGGGAACCGCACAGGCACGGGGCGTCCGGGTGCTCCGGGAGCCGGATGTGGCCGATGTCGCCCGCCCCGCCGTCGATCCCGCGGTACACCTCGCCGCCGAGGACCAGGCCGGCGCCGATGCCGGTGGACACCTTCACCACCACCAGCGCGGCCGAGTCCCGGTGACGGGCCCGGTGCTCGCCCAGCGCCATCAGGTTCGCGTCGTTGTCCACCAGCACCGGGGCGCCGAAGCGCGCGCCGAGGTGGGCGTCGATCGGGTAGCCGTCCCAGCCCGGCATGATCGGCGGCTGCCGGACCCGGGCGCGGCCGGGCTCCACCGGGCCCGGCACCGAAACGCCCACCCCGCACACCGGCCGGCCCGCCTCGGACGCCAGCGAGCCGAACCACTCCGCGATCCGGTCGAGCACCGGCTCCGGGCCGTCGGCGACCCGCAGCGCGCCCGACCGGCGGGCCAGGACCCGCCCGGCGAGGTCGGTGACGGCCGCCTCGGCGTGCGTCGTGTCGATGCTCGCCGCGAGGACGACCGCGTGCTGGTCGTCGAAGCGCAGCTGCCGCGCCGGACGGCCGCCGGTGGAGTCCTCCTGGCCGCCCTCGGCGAGCAGCCCCGCCGCCTGGAGCCGGTCCAGGCGCGCGGTCAGCGTCGAGCGCGACAGCCCGCCGAGCTCCTGCAGCGCCTTCCGCGTGCTCGCCTGCCCGGTCCTGACCAGCTGCAACAGCTCGCCGGCGCTCGCCATCGGCCCCCCTCGGACTTTTGTCCATTGACAAGACATAAGTAGGAGATATGTTGGACATATGAACGTAACATGGGGGCGCGCGGGTGAGGTCCTCGCGGGCAACTGGCTCGGCTCTTCGACCGTGCCCTCGCGCGGGCTCTACCCGCACCAGTGGAGCTGGGACTCCGCCTTCATCGCGTTCGGCCTGCGTCACCTCTCGCCGGCGCGGGCCCGGCGCGAGCTGCTGACGCTGTTCTCCGCGCAGTGGCGCGACGGCCGCGTCCCGCACATCCTCTTCAACCCCGACACCCCGCCCGAGGCCTACTTCCCCGGCCCGGCCTTCTGGCAGGCCGGGCGGACGTCGGGGCTGGTCCAGCCGCCGATCCACGCCCGGGCGGTGCTGGCGGTGCACGAAGCCGACCCCGACCCGGTGTTCCTCGCGACGCTGTACCCGAAGCTGCGGGCCTGGCACGAGTACCTGCGGACCGGGCGCGACGCGGGCGGGCGCGGCCTCGCGGCGATCGTGCACCCCTGGGAGTCGGGCATGGACAACAGCCCGGCGTGGGACGGGCCGCTCTCGCACGTCACGCCCTCGACCGGGTTCGTCCGCCGCGACCTGGAACACGGCGCCGCCGCCGACCGCCCGAGCGACGAGGACTACGGCCGCTACGTCCGGCTCGCCACGGACTACCGCGACAGCGGCTACCGGGACTTCGGCGACTTCGTCGTCGAGGACCCCGGCTTCAACGCCCTGCTGGCCGACGCCGAACTGGCCTTGGCCGAGATCGCCGAAATCCTCCGGCTGCCCACCGCCGCGGCCGCCCACCGCGAAGCCGCGGCCCGCGTCGCGAAGGCGTTGCAGGACACGTTGTGGGACAGCGCCGCCGGCTGGTTCTTCGCCAGGGACGTCCGCACCGGCGCGCCCGCACCCGAGTACACGTGCGCGGGCCTGCTGCCGCTGCTGCTGCCGGACCTGGCGGTCGCCCCGGCACTGGTGGCGACCGCGACCGGCCCGCGCTTCCGGCTCGGCCGGGTGCACGGCGTGCCGAGCTACGACCTGACCGCGCCGGGCTTCGACCCGGGCCGGTACTGGCGCGGGCCGTCGTGGTTCAACGTCGGCTGGCTGGTCCGCCACGGCCTGCTCCGCCACGGTGAGCACGTGCTCGCCGCCCGGCTGCGCGAGGACCTCGTCGAGACCGCGGCCGCGACCGGCTTCGCCGAGTACGTCGACCCGCTGACCGCCGCCGGACACGGCACCCGCTCCTTCAGCTGGACCGCGGCACTGACCGTGGACCTGCTGGCCGAGCGGCACTGAGGAACGGGCCGCCCAGCCGCGTTCGGGGGCGGCTGGGCGGTCCGGCACTCGAGGCCCGCTCAGCCCGCCGCGGTCGCGTAGTCCGAGCCCACCCAGGTTTCGTCGATCCTCAGCCGCTTGTAGCGCGTGCTGTCGCTCGACGCCGCATACGTGCTCGTCACCTGGAGCCGGACGTACCGGGACGTCACCGCCGAGAGGTCGACGAACTGGACCCCGCGGTGGCTCGGCAGCGTCCCGGACTTCACCGCGCTGCCCCAGTCCTTGCCGTCACTCGACACGAACACCTTGTACGCCTTGATCCGGGCCGACTGCTCGGAGTCCGACCGGGCGTAGCTGACCGAGTCCTCCCGCTGGTTGATGCCGAGGTACTGGACCTTCTTCGCCGCGCCGAGGTCGTAGTCGAGGTTGACCGGCAAGGTCTTGTTGTTGTCGAAGTAGGTCAGGTAACTGCCGTCGCTCGCCGCCTGTCCACTGTGGCCGCTCGCCGACGCGCTCGCCTTGAGCGTCACGGTCTTCGGGTCGTAGGTGCCCGTGCGCTCCGCCGTCTCGACCTTGAACACCGTGTCGTAGGTGTCCCAGCCGGACAGACCGGTCAGAGTCAGGCTGCCACCGCCCTGGCCGAAGGAGATCGCCGCGCCAGTGCGCAGGTTCGTGACGCGGCGGACGCGGTAGCCGTTGTCGCGGATCTTGAGCGTGCTCCCGGACGGCTTGGTCAGCACGTGCACGTACTGCGTGTCACCCTTGATGGTGATGACGCCGTGGGCGCCGTCGTTCCAGAAGCCCGGCTGCATGCCGCCGTACATGTACCCGGCGCCTTCGGTCCCGCCGAGGGATTCCCAGATCGCGTCGAGGTAGGTCTTCGCGAAGTTGTTGAACGCTTCCTGGTTCGACGGGAACTTCCCGTTCACCATCGCCGTCTCGGCCATCAGGGACTTGATCGACGAACCCGAGTTGGTGACGTACCGGCCGATGTTGAGCATCTTGTTGACGGCCGAGTTGGACCCGCCGTACCACCACGAGCCGGTGTCGGGGAGCTTGAAGCACGCCTCGGTGAGCCGGGGCATCGCCGTGTAGGTCGCCTGCGGGTAGTCGTACGACGGCGTCATGCCGGTCTTCTGCTCGTTGCTGATCGTGTCCATGATCGGCGTGTCTTCGTTGTTGTTGCTCAGCAGGTAGTCCGGGCGCTGCTGGTAGATCTGCTGGTAGAGGTCGTGCGATTCCCAGTAGGCGTTGTCGTTGTCGATCCAGAAGCCGCCGAGGTCGGGGTAGTTCTTCATGACCTCGAAGAAGTTGTCGTAGCTGAACTGGCCGAAGCCGGACTGGCTGTCGAGGTCGACGTCCTTGCCCTTGTACTTCGAGTAGCCGGCGGAGTCGAGCCACTCGTGGCCGCCCTCGTCGTGCCACTGGGCGTCGTTGGTCATGTAGAGGATGACCTTGAGCCTGCGGGCCTTCGCCGCGGCGATCAGCTCGCCGAGGAAGTCCCGTTTGGTGCTGCAGCTGCCGGGGATCTTGGACGGCCAGGCGCGTGAGTAGCCGAGGCGGCTGTGGAAGGACGCGAGCACGAGGTAGGACGCGTGCAGCTTCTCGGCTTCGGTGACCCAGTAGCCGGGACTCCAGCCGCCGTCGGTGATCGCCTTTTCCCAGGCGCTGCAACTGGTGTAGCCGGGTGAGGTGCGCATGCCCCAGTGCAGGAACAGCCCGGCCTGGCTGTCGCGCAGCCACTGCTGGGAGGGTTTCTGCAGATCGGCCGAAGCCGGCGCGGCGATGAGCCCGGACACCGCCAGGGCCGCCGCGCACGCGACGAGCAACCGGCGGAGGAACCTGTCTGCCATTGACGACCTCCAGTGGTCTGGTCCACCCGGTGTGTACTCCTGACGACGAGGGCCGGTCAAGGCTTACATCCGACCTTTCCGCGGAGTTTCGCTGGCCGGTACATCCCCACTGCCGCCGTTCGGGTTAAATATCTGATATATGACGCGAGAGATCTGATCTCTCTTGACGTCGGCTCCGGGAGGCGAGTAGATGTTTCCCCGAGAGCGCTTTCGCTCACCAGACCATCGCTCCGGCGACACGGGCAGCACGCCGCGCCCCCCAGAGCTGGTCGGGATGCCGACGGACGGCGGATCGGCATCCCGGCCACCTTTTCACCGCGTCGCGGGGCCAGTGCACGAAAGGGACGACGATGTCCGAACATCCCCTTCGCCCGACCCGGCGCGCGGTCCTGGCCGGGACCCTCGGCGCCCTGGGCGCGCTCGCCGCGGCGAGCCCCCTCGCGCGGGCGGCGGACCAGCTGCCCCCGATCGGCGGCACGGCACCCCCGCCCGACTGGTCCCGCGCGGTTATCGACTCGACGATGAAGCGCTACACGCCCGACAAGATCGGCGGCTGGGGCTACACGCTCGGCCTGTACCTTTACGGGCAGTACCTGTTCTACAAGCGCACCGGCGAGAAGAAGTACCTCGACTACATCGTGGCCTGGTACGACCGGTTCATCACCGACAGCGGTATCTCCAACAGCTTCACCAACCTCGACTCGATGCGCTCGTGCCAGATGCTGCCGCTGCTCTACGCGGAGACGGGCCGCAAGAAGTACAAGACGGCGGCCGACCAGCTGCGCAAGCGCTTCCCGTCCTACCCCCGCACGTCCGACGGCGGCATGTTCCACGCCACCAGCAAGGTCGGCCAGCTGTGGGGCGACGGCGTCTACATGGCCCAGCCGTTCCTCGCGCTCTACGGCGCGGCCTTCGGCGACGGCGACTACTGCTTCGAAGAGGCGGCGAAGAACATCGTCGTGTACTTCAGCCACCTGCGCGAACCGGCGAAGGGCCTGCTGTACCACGCCTACGACGAGGACGGCTCCGAGTCGTGGGCGTCCGGGACCGGGCACCACTCGAAGTACCACTGGGCGCGCGCGATCGGCTGGTTCGGCATGGCCACCATCGACATCCTCGAGGTGCTCCCGGCCGACCACCCGCGGCGGGCCGCGCTGATCGACGTCGTGAAGTTCCTGGCGGCCGGCTACCAGCGCTACCAGGACGCGTCGACGGGCCGGTGGTACCAGGTGGTCGACCGCGGCGGCGACTCGAAGAACTGGCTGGAGACGTCGGCGTCGTCGATGTACACGTTCACGATGGCCCGCGGCGTCCAGCGCGGCTACCTGCCGTCGTCCTACCAGGCGGTGGCCGATCGTGGGTACGCCGGCGTGCTGAAGAAGGTTTCGCTCGGCTCGGACGGGCTGACGAACATCACCGACATCTGCGAAGGCACCAACGTCGGCGACCTGTCCTACTACTACGCCCGGGCCCGCAAGACCAACGACTTCCACGGCCTCGGCGCCTTCCTGATCATGAACGAGCAGTACTCGCACTGACCCTTGTGACGCCGCAGAAGGGGCCCCGGCCACCAGGCCGGGGCCCCTTCCTCGTGTGCGGAAAGGGGCATCACGTGTGATCGGGCGGGCATCACGTGTGATTGGGGAGGCATCACACGTGATTGAGGGGGCGACACGGCGGAACCGCGAGTGCGGCCGTGTCGCCCCTCCAATCACACGTGATGCCCCTCCAATCACGGGTGTTGCCCTTCCAATCACACGTGATGCCTCTTCTGGCACGGGGAGGCCCCTTCCCGCGGTAGCGGGAAGGGGCCTCGGGAGGTGGGTCAGCAGCTGGACGTCGAGCTCGAGGTGTCGATCCGCAGGGAGCCACCGGAGGTGGTCGCCGAGTCCTTGACGCAGTAGCCGGCCACCGACTGGAAGCCGACGTCGAACGGGCTCTTCGACCCCTTCTCCGCGGTGAAGTGGTCGAACGTGATGTCCGAGCTGTTGTTCACGATGCTCGCCGGGCGGCCGTCGTCCTTGGCGAACTCGACCGAGCTGTTCACGAACCGGATGCCGTTCGCGTAGTGCAGGTACCAGCCGTACGACGGGCGGGTGCCGATGCTCTTCGGGTTGTAGTCGGTCGCCGTGTTGCTCGGGACGCCCGTGCCCATCGTGCCGTTGCCTCCCGGCACCGAAAGCTTCACGCCGGTGAACGTGACGTCGGAAACCCGGTGGCCGCTGTCGGCACCCCAGATCGTCGGGCTGAAGTTGCTGCCGGTGTGCGTTCCGGTGACGTTGTCCAGCGTGATGCCGCTGATCGAGCCGACACCGGGGTTGTTGCCGCAGCGCTTGCGCGTGCCGATCTTCATCATGATCGGCGAGTACGTACCGGACATCGTGATGTTGCGGTAGTGCACGTCGGAGATCTTCGCGCCGTCCATGGAGACGATGCCGATACCGGACTTGTGCGCACCGGTGATCGTGATGTCGGAGAACTGGTAGCCGGTGAAGTCACCGCACGTCTCCGACCCGAACATCAGCGCGTTGCAGCACTGCGCCGAAAGTTTCGCGCCGGTCACCGTGACGTTCCCGTTCGGCAGTTTCGCGCCGAGCGCGTAGTCGCTCTTGAACACCAGCGCGTCGTCGTTCGCGGCGATGTTCGCGTTCGTGATGGTGACGTTCGTGGTGCTGATGATGTTCCAGCCGTCGCGGTCGCTCGCCGTGTCGATGGTCAGGTGGTCGGAAACGACGTTGGTGCAGCCGTTGATCAGCGCCGCGAAGTGCCCGCCGCGGCGCAGCTTGACGCCGGACAGCGTCAGGCCGTCACACCGGGTGAGGGACAGGATCTTGTCGGCCTCGCCGGACTTCGGGTTGCCGGTGATGAGGTTGCCGCCGCCGTCGATCGTGCCGGCGCCGGTGAAGCCGATGTTCGTCAGCTTGTCGCCGTAGAACATCGCGTTGTGGAAGTGGCTGTGGCCGTAGTCCTGGTAGTCGTCCCACTGGTTCGACTCGGGCTTGTCGTAGGTGTCCGCGCTCGACCCGCTGATCGTCGCCCCGGCGTCGAGCTGGATCGTGACGTTGCTCTTGAGGTGGACGGTGTTCGCCGACTTGTAGGTGCCGGAGGTGAACCGGACGGTGCCGCCGCCCGCCGCGTTGGCCGCGGTGATCGCCTTGTCGATGGCGGCGGAGTCGTTGGCCGACCCGTTTCCCTTGGCGCCGTAGTCCTTCACGTCGTACACGCCGCCAGGCGCGGCGGTGGAGACGCCGGCGCCGGCCACCGCCAGCCCGGCCACCGCGAAGGTGATCAGCAAGAGTTTTTTCACCGTGGAACCGCCTTGTCATGGAATAGCAGAATTCGGCACGACGGCGGAACACCCAGATTACGAGTGCGGCCAACGGAATGTCAAGATCGGGCGTGGGGACCCGCGCCACCCCCAGTCGGGCGCGGGTCCCCGTGTTCGGGGGTCCCGGTGTCCATTCAGGATTCTCGGAGTCTACCTTCGCCGAGCCCGGGTGCCCCGTGCGTTTTTCATGGTCCACAACGTGAATCCGCCATGATCGGCGTCACGCAGCGTAGCTTCAGACCTGCTGGAGGCCCGGCTTGCCCGCCTGCACCACGTAGCTGCGGTCGTTCTTGATCACCACCGAAGCCGGGTCGTAGACGCTGGTGTCCGACGTCGTCATGAAGTCGGCCCGCATCTGCGACGGCGTGGTCGTGACGCGGACGTACCCGCGCTCGCCCTTGCAGTACTTGACGTGCGAGTTGAGCCCGTACCAGGCCGCGCTGGGGTCGCCCGCGTTGTCGCTGTTGCTCGTGACCGACGTCGTGACCAGCTCGGAGCCGATGACCGGGGAGCTGGGGTTGAAGTAGTCCGTCCGCAGGTCGGCGGCCCAGTGCCGGTGGACGTCGCCGGTCAGCACCACCGGGTTGGCGACCTTGCGGTCGACCCAGCCCTGCTGGATCCGGTTGCGGGAAGCCTCGTAGCCCTGCCAGGCGTCGTTGTTCTCACAGGTGTTCTTGTTGCCGTCGGCGTCCCGGGTGGCGAAGAAGACCTGCTGGCCGAGGAAGTCCCAGGTCGCCGGGTGCGACTCGAACTGCTTGAGCAGCCACGCCTCCTCCGTGGCACCGAGGATGCTGCGGGACGTGTTGCGCATTTCGCCGCAGTCGGGACCGGCGTCGCCGGCGGGGTCGGGCACCTGGGCGCTGCGGTACTGGCGCGTGTCGAGCATGTGGAAGCGGGCCAGGTTGCCCCAGAGGAACTGCCGGTACAGCTGGATCGACGAGCCGTTGGGCTTGGCCGTCGAGCGGATCGGGGTGTTCTCGTAGAAGGCCTGGAAGCCGGCGGCCTTGCGCGCGGCCGGGGCGGGCGAGGTGGTGCCGTTCCAGTTGTTCATCACCTCGTGGTCGTCGAACACGACGATCCAGGGCGCGATCGCGTGCGCGGCCTGCAGGTCGGCGTCGGTCTTGTGCTGGGCGTGGCGGGCGCGGTACTGCGCCAGCGTCTTGACGTCGTCGGTGAAGGCGTGGCTGCGCGGGTTGCGCTCCTGCGCGGTGCGGCCCGACTCCTTCTCGTAGATGTAGTCGCCGAGGAACAGCACCAGGTCCGGGTCGTCGGCCACGATGCCCTTGTACGCGTGGTAGTAGCCCTCCTCCCAGTGCTGGCAGGAGCTGAAGCAGTACTTCAGCTGGTTGACCGCGGCGCCGGCGGCGGGCGCGGTGCGCGTCCGGCCGACCGGCGAAATGTAGCCGTTGCTCTTGAACCGGTAGAAGTACTCGCGGGCGGGCTGCAGCCCGGCCGGTTCGATGTGGACGCTGTGCCCGGACGCGCTGACGGCGTTGACCGACCCGCGCTGCACGACCGAGCTGAAGGCCTCGTCGTTCGCGATCTCCCAGTCGACCGCGTAGGTGGCGTCCGGCATGCCGCCGAAGCCGTCCGGGTTGAGCGGCGAGGGGGCGAGTCTCGTCCACAGCACCACGCTGTCGGGAAGCGGATCGCCGGAGGCGATGCCGAGCTGGAAGGGATCGCGGATGGGGGGCGCGGCCGCCGTGGTGCGGGCGTTCGCCCACGACGGCAGCGCCGCCGAAGCCGCGGTGGCGGTGACCGCGGCGAGCCCGCCGAGCAGCACCTTGCGCCGGTTGACCTGACCCATGGGAAAGCCCTTTCTCGTGGTGGACGGGCCTCAGGCCGCGTAGTCGGTGACACCGTCGCTGCAGGACAGCAGCGCCGGCTTGGCGGTCGTGTAGTTGGCGACGCACACCTTGTAGAAGAGCCAGGTGCCGCGCGGGACCGAGACGGCCTTGTCGACCTTCGTGCCTTCGCCGCCGGAGTTCCAGACGTAGAACGGCCCGGCGCCACCCTTGAGCCAGTAGGCGACCACGGCGGAATAGCCGTCGGATTTCATGTCGTAGACCAGGAAGTGGGAGTCGGACGCGCGGTACTGCGCCTCGCCCGCGCAGGCGTCGGCGCACTGGCCGCTGCCCGAGCCGACGCCGCAGTCGGGCGCGATCCGCGTATCGGAGTCGGTGAAGACGTAGGTGTCCGAGATGTACCCGCCGAGCGCGGGCACGTAGTCCCACAACGTGCTCGTGCCGTAGGTGCCGGTCACCGACGCGCCGTTGATCTGGCAGTCGATGGCGACGGTGGCACCGTTGGCGACGGTCTTGACGGCAGTGGCACCCGCGGTGGGTGCCCGGCGGACGTTGAGGGGGTCGCCCGCGGTCTTCACGGTTCCGCTCGCCGCCGCGGACGCCTCGATCGCGCCGCCGGCCAGGAGCGCGCCGACCGCGGCCAGTACCAGCCCGGAGCCGGCGATACGCCGGAGTTTCGAACGCTTCATGGCGGCAGCGTCACTCCCGGCCGTACACATTCCGTACAAAGCGCGCACGTGTGCGCTCAGACACTCCGAATGGATCTATCCCCTGCGCCGGACGGGTCCTAGAGTCCGGGACATGGGGGAACTCATCGGGCAGGTTGAGACCACCTCGCTTACCATCCGCGTCCTCGGTCCGCTGGAGGTCACCGCCGCCGGGCGGGTGATCGCCCTCGGCGGCCCGAAGCCCCGGCTGCTGCTGGCCGCGCTGGCCCTGCAGCCGAACGTCGTCGTCTCGACCGACGTGCTGGTGGAAGTGCTGTGGCCGGAATCGGCGCCGCGGTCGGCCGCGGCCAACATCCGCACGTACGTGCACTCCCTGCGAAGACGCTTCGCCGAGATCGACCCCGCGTTGGGCGAGCGGATCAGCAGCCGGGCCTCCGGCTACCTGCTGACCGCGGCGCCGGAAGAACTGGACCACCTGGCCTTCGCCGCGTTGGCAGGCGAAGCGCAGGAAGCGCTCGAAGCCGGCGAAGCCGAAAGCGCCCTCAAGCTCCTCGACAAGGCCGACGCCCTGTGGCGCGGCGAAGTCCTCGAAGGCCTCCCGCACGACCACAGCTGGGGCGCGACCGTCGCCCGGCTCGCCGAACTGCGGCTTTCGGTGCAGGAACAGCGGCTCCGCGCGCGCATCGGCCTCGGCCGCTCCGGCGAAGCCATCGCCGAGCTGCGCGGGCTGGTCACCGAACACCCGCTGCGCGAAGAGCTCTGGGCGCAGCTGATCGTCGCCCTGCGCGCGGCGGGCCGGACCGGGGACGCGATCGAGGCGTACGAGTCGGCCGAGCGGGTCCTGCGCGAGGAGCTGGACGCCGAACCGGGGGCCCGGCTGCGCGAGCTGCGCGCGACCCTCGTGCCGGAAAACGTCCTCCCGGCCCGCGCCGCCGAGGTCGCCCCGGTCTGCCAGCTGCCCCTCGACCTGCCGGACTTCACCGGCCGCGACACGCTGATCCACGACGTCGTCACCCTGCTGCAGGAACGCGCGGGCTCCGGGACGCCGACCGTGATCGTGCTGTCGGGCGCGCCCGGCGTCGGCAAGTCGGCGGTCGCCGTCCGGGTCGCGCACGCGGTCCGCGACGAGTTCCCCGACGGCCAGCTGCACGTCGACCTGGCCGGCACGTCGTCGTCGCCGCGGGCGCCGATGAGCGTGCTCGCCGAGCTGCTGCGCACGCTGGGCATCCCGGACGCCGGCCTGCCGCGCGAGCTGGCCGAGCGGTCGGCGCTGCTGCGGTCGCGGCTGGCCGGGCGGCGGATGTGCGTCGTGCTCGACGACGCCGGCAGCGAGGCCCAGGTGCGCCCGCTGCTGCCCGGGGCCGGGGCGTGCGGGGTGCTGGTGACCAGCCGGATCCGGCTGCCCGGGCTCGCCGGCGCGAAGCCGGTGGACGTCGACCTGCTGCCCGAGGCCGAGGCCGCCCGGCTGCTGCAGGGCATCGTCGGCGCCGAGCGGGTGGCCGCCGAGCCGGAGAGCGCCGCGGCGATCCTGCGCCAGTGCGGGCACCTGCCGCTGGCGATCCGGGTGGCCGGCGCGAAGCTGACCCACCGGCCGGGCTGGACGCTGCGGCTGCTGGCCGACCGGCTGGGCGACGAGCGCCGCCGGCTCGACGAGCTGCGCGTCGGCGACCTCGCCGTCCGCGCGAGCGTCACCCTGTCCTACGACCTGCTGCCGATGTCGGCGGCGACGGCGTTCCGCGGGCTGGGCCTGCTCGGACCGGTCCAGTTCCCGGCGTGGGCGGTCGCGGCCGTGCTGGGCAGGCGCGACGCCGAAGACGTGCTCGACGTGCTGGTCGACGGCCACCTCGTCGAGCTCGTCGGCTCCGATTCGGCGGGCCAGCCGCGCTACCGGTTGCACGACCTGCTGCGCGTGTACGCGGTGGAGCTCGCCGAGCGCAGTGACGCGGCGAAGACCCGCGCCGGCCTGCGGCGGGTGCTGGAGGGCTACCTGGGGCTCGCGCTCGAGGCGGCACGCCGGATGCCGCTGCACTTCTTCGGGGCGTACTGCGACGACGAGCTGCCGCGTCCCGGCGTGCCCGAAGGCGTCCTGCCCGACGACCCGGCCGAATGGTTCGCGGCCGAGCGGCACACGACCGTCGCGGCGGTTTCGCTGGCCGCCCAGCACGGGTTCGACGACCTGGCCTGGCAGCTGGCTTCGGCGCTGACGCCGTACTTCGACCTGCGGGGCCCGCAGGACGACTGGCACAGCACCCATCTGGTGGCCCTGGCGGCGGCCCGCCGGACGGGTTCGGCGCGGGCCGAGGCGATCGTCCAGCGCAACCTCGGGCAGTACCTGCTCTACCAGGACGAGTACGCCGAGGCGCGGGTGGCGTTCGAGGAGTCGAAGGAACTGTTCGACTCGGTCGGTGACTGCCAAGGGGTCGCCGTCGCGCTGACCGGCCTCTCGACGATCCTGCGCATCGAAGGCGCGGACGACCTGGCCCTCGACCACTGCCACGAGGCGCTGAAGCTGTTCGCGGAGGCGGATGACCCGAACGGCGAGGCGGTGGCCCGCCTCGGCGCGGGCGCGGTGTGGATGTCCCGAGGCTGCTACGCGGCGGCGAAGCGCTGGTTCACCGACGCCCTGGAGCTGTCCGCCTCGATCGGCGACCGCCACCGCGAAGCCCACGCGTTCAAGCGGCTGGGCCTGCTGTTCCAGCACCAGGGCCACCTGGCGGCGGCCCGCGAGCACGTCGACCGCGCGATCGCGATCTTCACCGACCTCGGCGACGACCACTGCGTGGGGTACGCGAACCAGAACCTGGGCGAGCTGTGCCTGCACAGCGGCGACTTCGCGCACGCGCAGCTGCTGCTGGTGAACTCCCTGGCCGTGCACCGCCGCAACGGCGACCGGCGGTCGGAGGCCGAGGTGTCGCAGCTGCTCGGGGAACTGCACCGGGCGCTGTCGCAGCCGGAGCGGTCGCGGGACTACTCGGAGCGGGCGCTGGCGATCTGGCGCGAGCTGTCGACCCGGCCGAAGGACCCGGCGGCGGTCGTCACCGAGGAGCGGCCGCACGTCGCGTCGGCCTGACCGCCGTGGTGCTGAAGGACTCCGAGCGCGGCCGGCCGGCGGGGCTCTGGTCGATCAGGCGGCACATCGCCGCGGTGGTCTTGATCGGTCTCGGCGTGTTCGCGGCCGCGACCGCGCTCCTGTGGCTGGCGGTGGGCCTGCCGGCCGCGCCCGGCCCGGACACCAAGCTGGACATCATCAAGATCGCGTTGTCGGTCGTGGCGGGCGTCGGCGGAGTGGTGGCGCTGGTGGTCGCCTACCGCAAGCAGCGGATCGGCGAGGTGGCCGAAGCGCGCGAGCGCGTCAAGGTCCTGAACGAGCGCTTCGCCAGTGCCTGCACCCAGATCGGCCACGAAAAGCCGGCCGTCCGGCTCGCCGGGTTGTACGCCATGGCCAGCTTGGCCGACGAGTGGCTCGAGCAACGCCAGGTGTGCATCGACGTGCTGTGCGCCTACCTGCGCATCCCGTACGAACCGTCGGATTCGCCGTGGTACCACGACGAGGAGACCGAAGTGCGCTTCTCGGTCACCAGCGTGATCAGTGACCACCTCCGCCCGGGCGCGCCGGTCAGCTGGCAGGGCCGCGAGTTCAACCTCCTGCGGGTCATCCTGCGGTCCGCGGATTTCGCGGACATCCAGGTGACCGGCGGCAGGCTCCTGTTCAGCCTGGCCCGGTTCCCCAGCGGCTGGACGTCGTTCGACGGAATGCACGTCAGCGGCGGCGAAGTCTGGTTCGGCGGCGCCGACTTCCGCGGTGGCCGGGTGACCTTCGACAACGCCGAGTTCAGCGGCGGCCGTGTCCAGTTCGAAGGCGCCGCCTTCAGCGGCGGTGAAGTGAGCTTCCGGGGCGCGCGGTTCACCGGCGGCGAGGTCGACCTTTCCCTGGCCAGTCCCGACGACTACACCACGCCGCCGGTGTTCGATCCGTGGGACACCCCGCCACCAGGGCTTCTGCTGCCCGGCGGCTAGCGCACAACCTGCTTGTACGGATCATGTACGCCGCCCCGTCAACCTTCTCGCACCTTCGAAACGAACAGGTGCGAGAGGAGAACCGGGGATGATCCGGATCATGAAGGCCGGCCGCGTGACCGCGGCGGTTCTGGCCGCCGGGGCGGTGACGGCGCTGGCCGGAGCCCCCGCGCAGGCCGCGACGGCGCCGTCCGCCGACCCGAACTGGGCCGCCGATCTGTCCACTGTGGACACCAACGACGTCAACGTCACCGGTGCGGGTGGCGCGCTCACCCTGGCCGACGCCGCGTGGCACAGAACCGCCCGGGTGTTCGCCGGCAGCGAAGGCAGCCTGACGACCGCCGAGCACAAGCTCGGCTCGCCGGCCAACCGCGTCAGTGCGGAACTCACCGCCGACACCCCCAAGGGCACCTCGGTCGACGTCGACGTCCGCGGCCGGACCGGGGCGAACGACTGGACCGAGTGGACGCCCGCGGGCACCGCGCTGAAGAGCACGGTGAGCGAGGTGCAGGTGCGGATCAGCCTGCACAGCACCACCGACGGCGTGGCGCCTTCGGTCAAGAGCGTCGCGCTGAGCGCCGACAGCGTCCCGCAGGCCAACGCGCTCGCCGCCTCGACCGCGCTGACCTACAAGATCTACGCCACCCGCGAAGGCCTGACCGGGCAGACGACCGCCAACGGCCACGTCATCACCAGCCGCGACCACTTCGTCGCGCTGCCGTCCGGCCGCGCTCTGTCGAGCAAGGGCACCGGCACCTACACCGTGCGCATCTGCAAGACCGACGGCAGCCGCTGCGAGTACGCCCCGGTGTGGGACGTCGGCCCGTGGAACACCAAGGACGACTACTGGAACCCGAGCTCGGTGCGCTACGAGTACAAGGACCTCCCGCAGGGCCAGCCGGAGGCGTACGCCGCCTACCACAACGGCTACAACGGCGGTAAGGACGACCTCGGCTACAAGGTCGGCAACCCGGCCGGCATCGACCTCGCCGACGGCGTCTTCTACGACGGGCTCGGCATGTCCGACAACGGCAACGTCAACGTCACCTACCTGTGGACCGGCTCGGACAAGACCGGCGTCGTCAGCACCGCCGGCGACCCGATGAACGTCCGGGCGAGCGCCAGCACGTCGGCCGCCATCAAGGGCCTGGCGGCGAACTACGCCAAGGTGAACATCGAGTGCTACGTCGAGGGTGACACGGTCACCGGCAAGTTCGGCACCAGCAACATCTGGGACCGGATCGGCCCGAACAACTACGTCTCGGACACCTACCTCCAGACCGGGTCGGACGACCCCGTCGCCCCGCACTGCTGACGAACGTCCCCGATCGTCGCGTGGTTGACTGCCCTCACCCGCGACAACAGCGAAGGCCCGGTGTCCCCCGCCGGGCCTTCGCCCTTTTTCCACGCCATTCCGCTCACCGGCACACAATTCACAACCGTGAACTACCTTCCGCCGGGTGTACAACCGCCCGCCGAGCGTGCAAAAATTCGTTCCCCTCGGAATCACGGAATGGCGGGCACCTGTGAGCGTTTCCCGGAGAACCCTGCTGACCACCGCGGCCGGCGCCGCGGTGGCGGTGGGCACCAGCACGGCAACGACTGCTTCTGCGGCCACCCCCGACCACCCCGACCTGGCCTCGGTCACCCGGACGCTCCGCCAAGCGGCCGATTACGCGGTGGCCAAGCTCCGCGCGGTGGCCCCCGGCGTCACCGCATTTCCGGTCGGCACGAAGTTCGAGAAATGGACGTATTCGCAGAACGGCGACTGGGTCGGCGGATTCTGGCCCGGCCAGTTGTGGCTGGCCTGGCTGCACAGCGGTGAGGAACAATTCAAGAACCTCGCGCTGGCTTCGGCGGAAAAACTCGCGCCGCGCCAGAACGACACGGGCACGCACGACCTCGGTTTCCTCTTCTACCCCTCGTGGGTGACCGCCTGGCGGCTCACCGGCGACGAGAAGTGGAAGGCGGGCGCGGTGCAGGCGGCGTCGTCGCTGATCAAGCGGTACAACCCGGCGGGCGGGTTCATCCGCGCCTGGGGCGCGCTGTCGGACCCGAACAACGCCGGCCGCGTCATCATGGACACGATGATGAACCTCGACCTGCTCGCGTTCGCCAGTGCGCAGACGCAGGACCCGAAGTACCTCGAGATCGCCGTCGCGCACGCGAAGACGGCGCAGAAGAACTTCCCGCGTCCCGACGGGTCGACGCCGCACGTGTTCGACTTCGACCCGGTCACCGGCGCCCCGATCGGGCCGAACACGGTGCAGGGCTACAGCCCGGCGTCGTGCTGGTCGCGCGGGCAGGCCTGGGGTGTCTACGGGTTCACGACCATCCACCGGCGCACCGGGGACCCGGAGTTCCTGGCCACGGCCCGGCGGCTCGCGGACTTCGCGCTGTCCCGGCTGACGCCCGACCACGTCCCGGTGTGGGACTACCTGGCCCCGCAGGCACCGGACGACGTCAAGGACGCCTCCGCCGGCGTGATCATGGCGTGCGGGCTGCTCGACCTGGCGGAGCTCACGCACCGCCCGCAGTACCGGGAAAGCGCGCTGCGGATCCTCACCGCGGTGTCGCGGACGTGCCTGACGACGAAGTCCGCCCGCGCCGAGGCGAGTGTCGCGCGCTGCACCCGCAACCGGCCGAACGAGGACGGTGTCGAGGTCTCGCTGCCCTACGCCGACTACTACCTGCTGGAAGGCATCCTGCGGGTGCTCGACCGCCGCAAGGTGGACCGCGCGATCGACCTTTCGAGCGTGTAGCCGCGTCCAGGGAGGCCGCCACCTCCCCGGACGCGCCGGTTCAGTGCTGGTGGTGCGCGTGCACCTTGGCGTGGCCGAGGCCGCGCCCGATCATCCACTTGTTGACCGGCACCGTGACGACGAACGCGACCGCCAGCGAGAGCGCCAGGGCCAGCCAGAACAGCAGGCTGGTCAACCCCGCGTCCATCGCGCCGGGAATCGCCACCACCACGGTGTTGTCGATCAGTTCCATCACCGCGATCGACACGGTGTCCGCGGCCAGCGCAACCTTGAAGGCCGCCGCCGCGCCCAGCCCCGACTTCAGCACGCCCCGCATGGTCAGGCCGTACCCGAAGACGAAGGCCAGCACGATCGACAGGACCACGGTCGCCGCGTTGTGCAGGCCGAACGCCGTGCCCAGCACCATGCCGAGCACCTCACCGATGGCACAGCCGGTCAGGCAGTGCAGAGTCGCCTGGATCGCCGTCGCCCACGAAGCCCCGTGCTGTTCGCTCATGCGTCGGACTATACCCCTGGGGGGTAACTGACGCACGTTCCGCGCGTCACACTTCCCGCCCGGCCGAGCGGACACGGATAGGCGATTCGATATCACCGACCGTAGCCGGATCGGGGCGACCAGGGCATATCCGGCGGAGCAGAACTCACTTCCGTAACCCTTTGCGCACATCCCGTTGACCACCGTTACCCGGAGCCCTACGTTCGCCCTTGGTCTCGACCATGCGCGGACCCATCGAACTGATCGAATGCCTGAGGAACGGGTGGGGATGCGAGGGCCGACGAAGACCTTCCGGCTGGTCGCGACGGCGACGCTGGTCGCGGCGCTCGCGCTCGGAGGCTGCTCGGACCAGCTGGGCGGCAGCGCGCCCCCGCCGGCGCCGACCCGGATCGAGTTCGTGCCCAAGATCCGCGACATCCCGTACTTCGAGGCGATGGACAACGGCGGCCTCGAGGCGGCGAAGCAGCTGGGCGTGGCGTGGCACTCGACCGGCCCGGCGACCGTCGACCCGGCCGCGCAGGTGAGCATCCTGCGCGACCTGATCGCGAAGAAGGTCGACGTCATCGTCGTGGCCCCCAACGACCCGGCCGCGCTCGCCGGCGTGATCGCCGAGGCCAGGGCCAAGGGCATCCACGTGCTCACCTCGGACACCGACGCGCCGGGCACGCAGCGCGAGGTGTTCGTCAACCAGGCCACCGCGCAGGGCATCGGCAGCGCGCTCGTCGACGCGCTGATGGCGAAGACCGGCGGCACCGGCCAGTACGCGATCGTCTCCTGCGGCCCCGCCGCGGCGAACCTCAACTCGTGGATCGCGGTCCAGAAGGAGTACGCGGCCGCGCACTACCCGAAGGCCGAGCTCGTCGACACCGTGTACGCGGGCGAAGACGTGGCCGCCGCGACGGCCATCGCCAAGCAGCTGATGACCAGCCACCCCGGCCTGACCGGGCTGATCGGCGAGTGCACGACCTCCGCGCCCGGCGTCGCGAAGGCCGTCGGCGACGAGCAGAAGATCGGCCGGGTGTTCACCGTCGGCGTCGGGACGCCGCAGGCCATCAAGCCGTTCCTGCTCGACGGCTCGTGCTCGCAGTCGGTGCTCTGGAACGTCGAGTCGCTGGGCTACCTCACCGCGTGGACGGCGAAGCAGGTGGCCGACGGCAAGCCGCTGGGCCCGGTCAACAAGGTGAGCCTGGAGCTGCCGGCGGTGAAGTACGACGCGGCCACGAAGACCGTCCTGCTGGGCGACCCGCTGCTCATCACCGCCGACAACGTCGACCAGTTCAAGTACTGACGCCCGCTCACCGGTGCCGGCGCACGTGCCCGGCCGCCGCGCCCCCGCCGAGCACGAGGATCAGCGCGGTCAGCCCCCAGCGGCGCTTCTCCTCGGTCCGCTTGCCGGTGTCCGAGGCGACCACTTCGGCCTTCTTCGTCACTCGCGGATGCGGCGACGACGGCGGCGGCGATGGCGGCGGCTCCGAGGTGGCCGGCGGCGGCGTGACCACCACCGGCGACGGTGGGGCGGGGGACGGCGACGGCGGCACGACGACGGGCTGCTCCACCGGCGGCGGCTGGGACGGCGGTGGCGGCTCCGGTGCCGGCGTGACCGGCGGCTCGGTCCGGGGCGGCGGCGACGGCTCCTGGGGAGTCGTGGACGGTGGCGAGGGAGACGGGGACGTCGAGGGCGGTGGGGGCGCCTCGCCGAGGCACCCGGCCGCGTCGCCGCTCACCAGCGGCGGCCCGGCCGCGACCTCGGTGGCCGGGCCCGAGCCGTCACGCGGCAGGCGATAGGTGACGCTGCGCTGCCCGTCGTGGTTGGCCGTGGCGTAGATCGTGCCGGGCGCGAGCACCACCGACCCGTACGCCCCGCCCTCGGGGAACCGCAGCCCCGGCACCACCGCGACCTTCCCGCTCGCCGGGTCGAGGGTGACCACCGAGCCGTCCCCGCGCGAGGTCGTCGAGACGCCGTAAAGGAGCCCGTCCGCCGGGTCGAAGGCGAAGTCGTCGACGCCGACGGCGAGCGACACCGGCCGCAGCGGCGTCCGGTGCACCACCCGCAGGTAGTCCTGGCCGGCCGGGTCGATGTCCACTGTGTACAGATCGCTGCCCTGCCGCACGTACCAGCGGTCGCCGTCGACCGCGCCCGCGGTGGCCCCGGTGACCAGGCTCCACACCGGGTGCCGCGCGCCCGCGCGGCCGATCACGCCGAGGTCGGCGACCACGCCGTCGGCGTCGATCCGGACCGCGTGCGCGCCGTGGTCGTAGCGGCCGGCACGGGTGCCGTCGGCGACGCCGTAGACGACGCCCTGCGCGCTCGCGTAGCCCATCGCGTTGATCCAGTAGCCGGCCTGGCCGACCCGCTTCGTGACCCCGTCGGGCAGGGAGAGCAAACGCAACGTCGTCGGCGCGCCGGCGCGTTGGTTCTCCGCCTGCAGGATCGTGCAGCCGCCCGGCTCCCGCGGCGCGGCGGGACGGGCCGCCGGGGGCGCGAGCCAGCCCGTCGCGGCCAGCAGCGCCGAAACCGCCACGGCCACGCCGAGCATCGCCGCCCAGCGGGCCCGCGTGCCGGTCAAACCAGCCTTTCCAGGGCCGCGGTGAACGCCTCCGGCGCCACCTTCGCGCCGCCGCTGAAGGGGTTCTGCAGCTGGTAGATGGCGAACAGCAGCAACGTGATCGTGCCGGCCAGGGTGGACACGATGATGATGTGCGCGGCGAGCCGGGTGCCGCCGAAGAGGTTGGGCAGCAGGATCGCGGTGATCAGGCTGCCGAGGACGAGGGCGAACCAGACGACGGCGCCGACCCCGTCGCCCGAGTGGGCCAGCCGCTGCTCGCGGGCCTGGTAAACCGCCCAGAGCTGGTTGCTGGCCTCGGTCTTGCGGTCCAGCAGCCAGTCGTCGTCGGCCGGGGCGGCGGCCACCGCCTCGCGCATCCGGTCGAGCTGCGTCGCGCCCGTGGTGGGCACCGGGCCGCCGTCGGCCAGGCGCGGCCACTCCTGCTCCTGGACCGTCCGCGCGTACGCGGCGGCGAGCTGGTGCACCCGGTCCTTCGTCTCGGCCGGCAGCGCGTCGGCCGCCCAGGTGGCCGCGATCAGGCTGTCGGCCTCGGTCTGCGCGTTCTGGCCCGCTTCGCTCACCGAGTCGTACAGCGAGATCAGGATGAAGGCGACCAGGACCGCGTGCAGCCCGCCCACGATGGTGAACACCTGGCCCGCCGCGTCGTTGTTGTCGGGCCGGCCCTCGTCCCAGCCGAACCGCCGCACCAGGTACGCGATCACGCCCGCGACCACGGCCGCGCCGGCCACCCAGAGACTGCCGGCCACGAAGATGTTCATCCGGGTCCTTTCGCCCGCGGAGCGCGGGAAGCACTGCCCGGCATTCCACGGCCGGGTCCGCTCAAGTTAGTCACCCATTTCCGGGCGGACAACTGAACGGAACGAATTCATCCTGCTGGTCGCACCAGGGTGCAAAAGTCGCCGATTCGGCGCAGCCGATGCGGGGTACCGGCGGCCACGACGTACCGCTGGGCAACGGCGGACAGCGCCGCCGCGCAGGGAATCTCACGACCGAGTGACGTCCGCGGACAGCCGGTGACCACGGCCGTCGAACATCATCGGAAAATGATCAAGGAGTGCGACGGTCATTAACCCGGTGACCCGATCGTGTCATTGTGCGGCCCGATGCGGTTGCTATGTTGATTTCGCGGTGCCGCGAAACCGCGCGCATATCAGCAAATAGCAGGTCATGACCGGCGTGCCGGCTGGGCGGGCACGTGCCGAACGCGAATGATTGGGTGGTCCTCGTTGTGACTGTCACCGACCCGGTGGAATCCGAGCAGGCGCCGTCGAGCCTGGGACGGGCGGCGGCCCGGACCCTGGCCACCACAACCAAATCCGTCCCGCAGATGCAGGGCATCTCCTCCCGCTGGCTGCTGAAGGTACTCCCCTGGGTCGACGTCGCCGCCGGGTCCTACCGCGTCAACCGCCGCCTGTCCTACGCCGTCGGCGACGGCCGCGTCACCTTCACCACCACCGGCGCCCACGTCCGCGTCATCCCACCCGAACTCGGCGAACTGGCGCCGCTACGCGGCTACGACGACGAAGAGGTCCTCACCGAACTCGCCGACCGCTTCACCCAACACGAATACGCCCCCGGCGACGCCCTCGTCGAATTCGGCTCCCCCGCCGACCAGGTCTTCCTCCTCGCCCACGGCAAAGTCACCAAAACCGGCACCGGCGCCTACGGCGACCAGGTCGTCCTCGCCACCCTCGCCGACGGCGACCACTTCGGCGACCACACCCTCACCGACAGCGACGGCATCTGGGAATACACCGCCAAAGCCGTCACCACCTGCACCGTCCTGACCCTGCCCCGCACCGCCTTCCAGGACATCCTCGACCGCTCCGAAACACTGCAGGCCCACCTGGCCGACTACCGCGCCCGCGGCGCCACGGCCAGCAACGACCACGGCGAAGCCGAAATCACCCTCGCCTCCGGCCACGACGGCGAACCCCTCCTCCCCGCCACCTTCGTCGACTACGAAACCCACCCCCGCGAATACGAACTCTCCGTCGCCCAAACCGTGCTCCGCGTCCACTCCCGCGTCGCCGACCTCTACAACCAGCCCATGAACCAAATCGAACAACAACTCCGCCTCACCGTCGAAGCACTCCGCGAACGCCAAGAACACGAACTGATCAACAACCCCGACTTCGGGCTCCTCCACAACGCCGACTTCACCCAGCGCATCCCCACCCGCACCGGCCCACCCACCCCCGACGACCTCGACGAACTCCTCACCCTCGTCTGGAA
>NZ_JBSGBQ010000015.1:0-40656 GCF_053601335.1 Amycolatopsis sp. NPDC004747
CGCGCCGCCGATGAGTTCTTGGAGCTTGTGGGCGTAGACGGGGTCGGGCCTCTCGGGCTTGGCCTCGAACTGCAGCAGCTTCGTGTGACGGAACACGACATTCCCTCCGTCGTCCGGATGGCGGTCGGAGGGGGCTTTCCCGGCAAGCGGACGGTTAACCGCGGCGATCCCGAAGCATCCGCCGGGACACGGCGAGGATCGACAACGCGACCGTCGCTGTGGTAGTTGAACGCGGAACGTTCGAACGCGAGTGGAGCGAATACGTGAGCGATCACCAGGAGCGGGTACCGACCTGCCGGCGGTACCAGTGCGACGAGCCGGCCCTCTGGCGGAGGATGTGCGCGGCTCACTGGGCTCGCTGGCAGAACGGGACCGACCCGCTCGACCAGCCCGGCGACGACGGCCAGGCCCCCGAGGCCAGGGTGTGGCAGCCGCCGTTGCGGGAGACCAGCGTGTCGCGGCGGAAGCCGCCCGGCCGGCCGCTGTAGGACGGCCGGGCGGCCCGGGGCGGGCTCAGAGCGAGCCGACGACCTCGGCCACGGTCACGCCGATCGGCGTGCTGGGGCGGCCGATGAGGGTGCGCAGGTCGTCGGTGGTCTCGGCGAGCAAGCCGGCCTTGATGTCGGCGTCGACCGCCACGAGGAAGCCGGCCAGCGGCTCCGGGAGCCCGGCGCCGGTCAGGGCCTTGACGTGCTCGTCGGCCGGGAGGTCGACGTAGGTGACTTCGCGGCCGGCGGCCTTGCCGATCTCGGCGGCGAGCTCCGCGTTCGACCAGGTGACGTCGCCGGCGAGCTCGTAGATCTTGCCTTCGTGGCCTTCGCCGGTCAGCACCGCGACCGCGGCGGCGGCGTAGTCGGCCCGCGTGGCGCTGGCGACGCGGCCGTCACCGGCGCTGCCCACGAAGCTGCCGGTCCGGGCGGCCTGCTTGATCGTGTCGGCGTAGTTCTCGTTGTACCAGTTGTTGCGCAGGATGGTGGCGGTCAGGCCGGAAGCCTCGATCAGCTCCTCGGTCGCCTTGTGCTCCGGGGCCACGGCGAGCTTCGACGTCGTCGCCTTCGAGGCACTGGTGTAGACGAGGTGCCGGACACCGGCCTGCTTCGCCGCTTCGATGACCGCCTGGTGCTGCGCGACGCGCCGGCCGACCTCGCTGCCGGAGACCAGCAGCACCTTGTCGGCGCCCTTGAACGCGGTGGCCAGGCTGCCGGGGTCGGTGTAGTCCGCGTGGCGGACGTCGACGCCGCGTTCGGCCAGGGCGGCCGCCTTCTCCGGGGTGCGGACCGCGGCGACGACCTGGTCGGCGGGCAGCTTCTCGAGCAGGCCTTCGACGACGAGCTTGCCGAGGTGGCCGGTGGCGCCGGTGACGACGATCATGAGGACTCCTTGAAGGTTCAAGTACCTGACGTCCGCGAGCATGTACTAACTTTTAGAAAGTACCAACTCATTGTTAGTGCCGTCACATCCATTGTGCAAACTCTTGGGTAGTATCGAGGTGTGGACGGACAACGAGACGAGGGCGTGACCGACGCCGAGCACGAGGCGCTGATCGCCGACGTGTTCAGTGCGGCGTGCGCTTCCCGGGCCGTGCTCGAGCACGTCACCGGCCGGTGGGGCGTGCTCGCCCTCGTGGCGCTCAACGACGGCGTGTTCCGGTTCAACGCGCTGCGCCGCCGGGTGCAGGGGGTCAGCGAAAAGATGCTCGCCCAGACGCTGCAGGCGCTCGAGCGCGACGGCTTCGTGCACCGTGAGGCGCGTCCGACGATCCCGCCGCACGTGGAGTACAGCCTGACGCCGTCCGGGCGCGAGGTCGCGCAGCGGCTGCTGGGGTTGATCGAGGTCCTCGAGGCCGGCGTGCCCGAGGTGCTGGCCGCGCGGGCCCGGTACGACGCGGCGAAGGCGGCAAGCGCCTGACGTCGGTCCGTCCTTTTGGCGGAACCCCTTGCGCGGCAAGGCGATCTCGAAAGCGTCGAAACCCCGGCCGGGGTGAACCGGCCGTTGCGCCCGGGTTTCCCGGGAGTTATGTTAGCGCTCACAATCACTCCGCTTGTGCCGTTCCCGCGTGTCGGTGATCGAGGAGGAGGTTGGCACCGTCGCCGGCCCGCGCCCCTGTCGATTCGACGATTTCCGTACCCCAGCGGGAGATCACCCATGGCACGACAGCCGAGATACGCCCGTTCACGCGCCATCGCGCCGGCCCTGTTCGTCGCCGGCACGCTCGTCACCGGCCTCCTCACCGGCGCCGGCACGTCCCAGGCGGCCGCCCAAGGGCCGTGCGACATCTACGCGGCCGGCGGCACGCCGTGCGTGGCCGCGCATTCCACGACCCGCGCCCTCTACGGCGCCTACACCGGTCCGCTGTACCAGGTCCGGCGCGCGTCCGACAGCGCCACGCGCGACATCGCCCCCTTGGCCGCGGGCGGCGTGGCCAACGCCGCGGCGCAGGATTCGTTCTGCGCGGGGACGACCTGCCTGATCACGGTCATCTACGACCAGTCCGGCCGGAACAACCGGCTCACCCAGGCCCCGCCGGGCGGGTTCCAGGGCCCGGCCGCGGGTGGGTACGACAACCTCGCCAACGCCACCTCGGCGCCGATCACCGTCGGCGGCCACAAGGCGTATGGCGTCTACGTGGCCCCCGGAACCGGTTACCGCAACAACAACACCAACGGCGTCGCGACCGGCGACCAGCCCGAAGGCATGTACGCGATCTTCGACGGCACGCACTACAACGGCGGCTGCTGCTTCGACTACGGCAACGCCGAGCGCAACAGCCGCGACAACGGCAACGGCACGATGGAGGCCATCTACTTCGGCAACATCAAGGTCTGGGGCTACGGCTCCGGCAACGGGCCGTGGATCATGGCCGACCTGGAGAACGGCCTGTTCTCCGGGGTCAACCAGCACTACAACGCCAACGACCCGAGCATCAGCCACCGCTTCCTGACCGCCATCGTCAAGGGCGGGCCCAACCGGTGGGCCATCCGCGGCGGCAACGCCCAGTCCGGTGGCGTGTCGACCTTCTACGACGGGGTGCGCCCGAACGTCGCGGGCTACAACCCGATGAAGAAGGAAGGGGCCATCATCCTGGGCATCGGCGGCGACAACAGCATCGGCGCCCGCGGCACCTTCTACGAAGGCGTGATGACGTCCGGTTATCCGTCGGACGCCACGGAGAACGCGGTGCAGGCCAACATCACCGCGGCCGGTTACGCCACCGGTTCCGCGGGGACCGGCCTCACGCCGGGTTCGGCCGTGTCGCTGCGCGCCACCACCGCCTGCTGCACCGACCGCTACGTCCACCACACCGGCTCCACTGTGGACACCGCGGTGATCGGCTCGGGCAGCTCGGCCACGGAGAAGGGCAACGCCTCCTGGACCGTCCGGACCGGGCTCGGCAGCGGGTCCTGCGTGTCCTTCGAGTCGAAGAACGTGCCCGGGCAGTACCTGCGGCACTACAACTACCAGCTGTACCTGCAGGCCAACGACGGCAGCTCGCTGTTCGCCCAGGACGCGACCTTCTGCCCGGAGGCAGGCCGCAGCGGCCAGGGTGCCTCGCTCAGATCGCTCAACTACGCCGACCGGTACGTCCGCCACTACGGCAACATCGTCTACATCGCCGCCAACGGCGGTCCGAACACCTTCGACAACGCCAACGCCTACAGCGACGACATCAGCTGGCTCGTCAGCCCGTCTTGGGCGTCCTGAGCCGAACGGCTGTCACGCGCCCGGCCCGGGCGCGTGACAGCGTCTTCTCCCGTCCCGGCCCCTCGACGAAAGGACGTCTCGGATGCGTTTCCGCCGAACCGCGGTGGTCCTGGCCGTGGCCGCGTCGCTGCTCACCCCCGCGGCGGCGGATGCCTCGCCGCCGGGTCCGGTGACCCTGACGGAGTCCGCTCTGCAGGGCGTGCACGGCACCGCCCCCGACGTCACCGTCCGCAACGTGCTCACCGTGACCGCCGGCGGGACGGCGCTGCGGGTGCGGCTGGGCAACCCGTTCGGCAGCACCGCGATGACCGTGCGCTCGGTGTGGGTCGGGCGGCAGCCGTCGACGGATTCGCCCGCGCTGGTGCCGGGGTCCAACCACCGGGCCACCTTCGGCTTCCGGCACGCGGTGACGATCCCGCCCGGCGCGAGCGTGTGGACCGACCCGCTGCCGCTGCCGGTCCGGCGCGGCGACCACGTCGCGGTGAGCGTCTACGCGCCGGGCGCGCCGATCAACGACCACACCTTCCCGCCGCCGCAGACCTTCACCCCGGGGTCGTTCACCTCGGCCGGGCCAGGAGACGCCAGCGCCGACGAATCGGGCCGCGCGTACGGGCCGTTCGCGCCCGGCGTCCTGTGGTGGGCCGACGCGATCAGCGCCGCCTCGACGGCCCGCGGCACGATCGTCGCCCTCGGCGACTCGATCACCGACGGCTACAACGCCTTCGGCGGCGGCCTGCGCTGGACCGACGTGCTCGCCGAGCGCATCGGGACGCTCCCGCCGGCCCGCCGCCTGTCGGTGGCGAACGCGGGCATCAGCGGCAACACCGTCAGCGTCCAGCCGAACCCGTACGACCCGACCGGCCAGTGCTGCGGCCCGCCGGCGCCGGTCCGGCTCGACCGGGACGTGCTCTCGCTGCCCGGCGTGCGCTACGTCCTGCTCCTGGAGGGCACGAACGACCTCGGCGGGGGCGACAACGCGCCACCGGCCCCGGCGGCGCAGGTCGTCGACGCCATGCGCGGCATCGCCGGGCGGGTGCACGCGGCCGGCCGCCGGATCGTCGGCGCGACGGTCCTGCCGATGTGCAACGCGGCCGGGAGCCCCAAGGAACAGGCCCGGCTCGCGGTGAACGCGTGGATCCGCACGTCGGGGGTGTTCGACGCGGTGCTCGACTTCGACGCCGTGCTGCGCGACCCGGCGGACCCGACGGTGATCCGCGCGGACCGGCGCACCGACTGCTACCACCCCAACGCGGCGGGCGACCGGCTCCTCGGCGATTCGATCGACCTGAAGGTGTTCACCCGCTGAACCCCTGGAGCCCCTGGAACCCCGGGATGCCCGCTACGTGTCGCCCGATGCCGCGGGGCGGCGGCCGGACGCGGGCTTCGGGTCCGGTCTGCCGGACCAGGCGGGACCGGGTTCCGGGGCCGGGCGCTGCTCCCGGGCCCGGGCCCGGCGGCGGCCGAGGACGGTGACGATCAGGTGGTCGATGGGGGACATCGCGGCCTCCCGGCGAGTTCGGCGGGCCCCCTCGGGTTTTTAGCTTCCCGCGTCGCGCAAGCCCGAAACCCGGGGGGCCGGTCAGCGCCTCCGGGCGCCCGTGCTCGACCGCAGCGAGATCGGCGGCTCCAGCAGCGCGTGCCGCGGTTGCGCCTCCGCGTCCGCGATCTGTGCCAGCAGCAGGTCCACCGCCAGCCGCCCGAGTTCCACCGCGGGCACGTCCGCCGCGGTGAGCGGGGGGTGGAAGTCCTCCGCCAGGCGTTCGGCGATCACGCCCGTCAGCGAAAAGTCGCGGGGCACTTCGAGGCCGGCCCGGTGCAACGCGCGCTGGACGCCCGGCAGGGCCGCTTCGTTGATCGTCACCGCCGCCGTCACCGAAGGCCACTGCGTCCGGATCTGCTCGAAGCAGGCCAGGCCCGCCGCCGCTTCGTCCGCGCAGCACACCGTCCGCGCCGTGAGGCCCCGCGCCGCCGTCGCGTCCAGGAACCCCGTTGCCGACCGCAGGGCCGGCCCGTAGCCCGCCGCGACGAGCTCGGCCGAACGGTTGATCAGCACCACTTCCTCGTGGCCGAGGTCCGCCAGGTGGTGCACGCAGCGCGTGATCAGGGCGCCGTAGTCGACGTCCACCCACCAGGACGCCCCGGGGTGCTCGACGTGGCCGATCGTCACGAACGGCAGGCTCGCCTGGCTCAGCCGCTCGACCCGCGGGTCTTCGAGGAGGATCTCCATCAGGATCACGCCGTCGACGCGCCGTCCGGTCACGATGCGCTCGAACGACCGGTCGTG
Source organism: Amycolatopsis sp. NPDC004747 (assembly GCF_053601335.1). Lineage (NCBI taxonomy): Bacteria > Bacillati > Actinomycetota > Actinomycetes > Pseudonocardiales > Pseudonocardiaceae > Amycolatopsis > Amycolatopsis sp. NPDC004747. Next base: position 5,987 of record NZ_JBSGBQ010000015.1, read on the forward strand.
GTCGCCGCCGCTGGGGGAGAGCAGCACGTCGAGGTCGTGGGCGGCGGCCGCGTCGACGACGCTGCCGACGAACCCCAGCTGGACGTCGGTCAGCCGGCGGCTGGCCGGGGGCACGACCAGGCCCAGGGTGCGCGTGCGGCCTTCGGCGAGGGCGCGGGCGCTGGCGTTGGGCCGGTAGCCGAGTTCGGCGATGACGTCGTTGATGCGCTGCACGGTCGCCGCCGACACCGGCCGCTTGCCGCTGAGCGCGTACGACACGGTGCTGCGCGACACGCCGGCCCGCCGCGCGATCTCCCCGATGTTCATGCCACTCCCGACCGTTGTCCAGAACCGGTTCGATCGTAGTACACGCAGTATTGCGCAGGAGCGCTTGCGGGGTTTACGGTGGCGCGGCCTCGGTCATCGAACCGGTTCGATGCCGCGGAGACCGCCTCCAGGTCGTCGCAGGTGCCGACAGGAAGGACCTCCCATGAAGCGTCACCCCCTCATCCGGCTGCTGTCGGCGGCCGTCGCCGCGACGACGCTGGCCGCCTGCTCGTCCGGAGCCGCTCCCACCGGGGCCGGCGGCACCTTCACCGTCTGGGACCCGTACCCGCAGTTCGACGCGAGCTCCGCGTGGGCGAAGGTCGTCGACAAGTGCGGCGCCGACGCCGGGGTGAAGATCGCGCGCCAGGCGTTCGACACGACCGACCTCACCAACAAGGTGCTGCTCGCCGCCCAGCAGAACACCGCGCCGAACGTCCTCGTCGTCGACAACCCGGTCGTCTCCACGCTGGCCGAGGGCGGGGTGCTGAAGTCCAATGCGGACACCGGCCTCGACGCCACGCAGGCCGCCCCGAACCTGCTCGCCGCCGCCGACGTCAAGGGCCAGGTCTACGGCGTCCCGATCGGGGCGAACACGCTCGCCCTCTACTACAACAAGGCCGTGCTGACCGCGGCCGGCGTCGACCCGGCGTCGGTGAAGGACTGGGCGAGTCTCGACGCCGCGCTGGCCAAGGTGCACGCCGCGGGCAAGAAGGGCATCACGTTCTCCGCCATCGGCACCGAAGAGGGCAGTTTCCAGTTCCTGCCGTGGTTCTGGGGCTCGGGCGCGAACCTGACCGACCTGGCCTCCGCCGACGCCGTCTCCGCGCTCGCGCAGTGGAAGTCCTGGCTCGACAAGGGATACGCCCCGAACTCGGTGGTCGGCAACACGCAGACCACCAGCTGGCAGGAGTTCGCGACGGGGGAGTACGCCTTCGCCGAGAACGGCACCTGGCAGCTGCAGAACGCGAAGAAGGCCGGCTTCGACTACGGCGTCCTCCCGATCCCGGCCCGCGCCGGCGGGGCGGCCCCGGCACCGACCGGCGGCGAGTTCGTCACCGTGCCGGTCCAGAGCAGCCCTGAGGCCGAGAAGACCGCGGGCAAGATCGCGTCCTGCCTGACCAGCCCGGCCAACGTGCTCGACTCCGACACCGCGCTGACCTACGTCTCCGCCGTGCCCGCGGTGCAGGAGAAGCAGGTCGCCGCCCAGCCGGAGCTGAAGGTGTGGGTCGACGCGGTCAAGGTCGCGAAGGGCCGCACCGGCGACCACCTCGGCACCCGGTACCCGCGGATCTCCGAACCGCTCTGGGGTGCCGTGCAGGTCGCGCTCACCGGCGCCAAGACGCCCGAGGTCGCCCTCGCGGCCGCGCAGGCGACCGCCGCGTCGGCGAAGTAGGCGGCTCGTGCAGGACATCCGGGAACCGGTCGCCGTCCGTCCGGCCGCGCGAGCGCCCGGGCGGACGGGACGCCGCCGGCCGCAGCTGCTCGCCTGGGCGTTCCTCGCCCCGCTGGTGGCCTACCTCGTGCTGTGCTACGGCTATCCGCTGGTCACGAACATCGACCTCAGCCTGCGCAACTACACGGTCCGCACCTTCGTGCACGGCGGGGCGCCGCTGGTGTGGTTCGACAACTACGCGGGCGTGTTCACCGATCCGACCTTCCGCACGGCGCTGCTCAACACGCTCGTCTTCACCGCCGCGTCGCTGCTCTTCCAGTACGGCATCGGCCTCGCGATGGCGGTGTTCTTCGCCCGCCACTTCCGCCTGGGGCCGACCCTGCGCGCGCTGTTCCTCGTGCCGTGGCTGCTGCCGCTGATCGTCTCGGGGTCGACCTGGGCGTGGCTGCTCAACAGCGAGTCCGGAGTGGTCAACGCCGTGCTGGGCTGGTTCGGCGCCGGCCGGATCGACTGGCTGACGTCGCCGTCGTGGTCGCTGGTTTCGGTGATCATCGCCAACATCTGGATCGGCGTGCCGTTCAACCTCGTCGTGCTGCACAGCGGCCTGCAGAACATCCCGGCCGAGGTGTACGAGGCGGCGTCGCTCGACGGCGCCGGCGCGTGGCAGCGGTTCCGGCACGTCACCTTCCCGCTGCTGCGGGGAGTTTCGGCGATCACCCTGCTGCTCGGGCTGGTCTACACGCTGAAGGTGTTCGACGTCATCTGGATCATGACCAGGGGCGGCCCCGGCGGGTCGTCAACCACCCTGGCCACCTGGTCCTACCAGCTCGGGTTCGGCAGCATGCTGCCGCGGTTCGGGCCGAGCGCGGCGGTGGGCAACGTGCTCATCCTGCTGGCGCTGGTCGCGGGACTGCTCTACATCCGCGCGCAGCGCAGGCAGGAGGCCGCGTGATCCGCCGCTGGCGCACCGCGGTGGGGCTGGTGCTCACCGCCGTGATGCTGTTCCCGGTCTACTGGATGGTCAACGTGTCGCTGACCCCGGCCGGGCGGATGCGCAAGTCGCCGCCCGACTGGTTCCCGGCCGCGCCGACGTTCGAAGGCTACGAGCGGGTCCTGCGCGAGCAGCTCCCGTACTTCGCCACCAGCCTGTTCGTCGCGCTGGGCACCGTGGCGCTGACCCTGGCGCTGGCCGCGCCTTCGGCGTACGCGCTGGCCAAGCTCCGCCCGCGCGGGCACCGGGCGCTGGGTTTCGTGCTGCTGGTCGCCCAGATGATCCCCGGCATCATCATGGCGCTGGGGTTCTACGGGGTCTACGTCTCGCTCGGCATCACCAACACCGCCTGGGGGCTGGTCCTCGCCGATTCGACGATCGCGGTGCCGTTCGCCGTGCTCATCCTGACCTCGTTCATGGCTTCGGTGCCGGACGAGCTCGTCCAGGCGGCCACGATCGACGGCGCGGGCGCGGTACGCGCCTTCTGGTCGGTGGTGCTGCCCGCGAGCCGCAACGGGGTGGTGACCGCCGGGCTGTTCTCGTTCCTCTGGGCCTGGTCGGACTTCGTCTTCGCGGCGACGCTCGACGGCGGCGGCTCGATGCGGCCGCTGACCCTGGGTATCTACCGCTACATCGGCAACAACAACCAGGAGTGGAACTCCATCATGGCGACGGCGGTGGTGGCCTCCGTGCCCGCCGCCGTGCTCCTCGTGCTGGCGCAGCGGTTCGTCGCCGCCGGCGTCACCGCGGGCGCCGTCAAGGACTGAGCCCCTCTCGGAAAGGACGGCTTCTGTGCCCACGGGCGAATTTTCGCTGCGGGAAATCCCCTTCAGCCACCCGGGATCGTGGTTCGACGTCTCCCCGGTGGTGGCCCAGGCCACCTACGCCGACGACCTGCACCTGGTGTCCCACCGCCACGGCATGCACGCCGTACTGGCCCTCGTCCCGGAAAGCGGCGGGAACCGGGTGGCAGTCCCGGCCACCGCCACCCCGGCCGCGCTCACCTGGGGCGGCGACGACCGGCGGATCACGGCGGCCTTCGCGGCACCCGACGTGCTCCGGGTCGCCGGGCACGGACTGGCGCTGCGGATCCGGGCGGCGGAGCCCACGCTGACCCCGTTCACCGGTACCTACTTCTTCGCCGATCCGGTCGACGGCTCGGCCGTCTTCACCTCCTACGAAACCGGCTGCCGCTACCGGGTCACCGTCCTTTCCGGACACCTGGAGCACGAGGGTGCCGAAGCGCTCGGGACGGCCGAGCGGGCTGTCGTCGTGGACGGCGGTGCCTGGGAGGTGGCGATCGAGGAGCTCGCCGGCGTCCGCGAGCCGTACTCGGCGGCCACCGCGTTCGGCGACGTGGTCGCCGCCGCCGGGACCGCGTTCGCTTCGTTCGCCGATTCCGTGGCGCCGTGGCGCAGCGAACGCACCCCGGCGGCGGAGCTCGCCTGCTACGTGCTGTGGTCGGCCATCGTGGCGCCCGCCGGGTTCCTCGGCCGTCCGGCGGTGCTGATGTCGAAGCACTGGATGGACAAGGTGTGGAGCTGGGACCACTGCTTCAACGCGCTCGCGCTGGCCGGGGGCCGCCCCGAGCTGGCCTGGCACCAGTTCCAGGTCGTCTTCGACCACCAGGACGACCGGGGCGCACTGCCCGACTCGATCACCCACGCCGAGGTGCTGCGCAACTTCGTCAAACCGCCCATCCACGGCTGGGCGCTGAGCCGCCTGCGCGCCGCCCTGCCCGGTGGCCTGCCCGAACCCGGGCCCGCCTACCGGCAGCTGGCGGCGTGGACGACGTTCTGGCTCGAGCACCGCCGCGTGCCCGGCGCGCCGTTCGCCCACTACGAGCACGGCAACGACAGCGGCTGGGACAACGCGACGCCGTTCGCCCGGCGGCGGCTCGTGCAGACGCCCGACCTCGCCGCGTTCCTGGTGCTGCAGCTGAAGGAACTGGCCGTGCTGGCCGACGGGCAGGGTGATCCCGGCGCGGCCGCGCGGTGGGCAGCCGAAGCGGAGCGCATGCTGGCGGACCTGCTGGGCGAGCTGTGGGACGGCACGAAGTTCGTCAGCCGCTCGGCCGCGACCGGCGAGGTGCAGTCCGGGGCGAGCCTGCTGGAGCTGATGCCGATCGTGCTCGGCGAACACCTGCCACCGGAGGTCCGGGAGAAGCTCGTGGCCGGGCTGGAGGCGCACCTCACCGCCATCGGGCTGGCGACCGAGCGGCCTTCGTCGCCGTACTACGAGGCGGACGGCTACTGGCGCGGCCCGGTGTGGGCGCCGGTCACGGTGCTGATCGAAGACGGCCTCCGGCGCGCGGGCGCGACGGAGCTCGCCGACCGCGTCAGCGCCCGGTTCCGCGCGGTGTGCGAGAAGTCCGGGTTCGCCGAGAACTTCGACGCGCTGACCGGCGACGGCCTGCGCGACCGCGCCTACACGTGGACGGCCGCGGCCTACCTCGTGCTCGCCGCCGGCTCCGAAGCACGCTCGGAGCCTTAGCGGCGCTGCCCGTCAGGCGCGGTCGTGCAGCGTGACGTGGTAGCCGTCGGGGTCGGCGAAGGTGAACGTCCGCCCGAAGGGGCCGTCGATCGGGGCGGCGACGATGGTGTGCCCGTCGGCGGCCAGCGCGTCGTGGATGGCCTGGACATCGGTGGCGTGGAGCCAGATCGCGGCACCGATGCCGGGCCGGTCGGCGGAGTCGAGGTCGGTGCCGGCGACGAGGTCGCGCAGGGCGAAGGCGATCGGCTTCGTCTCGAAGACGACGGCGTGCGGCGGACCGGCCGGCGAGCGGACGAGGCCGAGGTACTGCTCGTAGAAGGCCTGCGAGGCGGCGAGGTCGCGTGCTTGGAGCGAGATGAAGTCGGGTCCGGTGACGGGCATGGCGGGTTGTGCTCCTTCGGTTGTGTCAGGTTCCTGACATGAGCACCGTATGTCAGGAACCTGACAAGAGTCAAGCCGGCGCCGGCCTGCGCGAGTTCCACCTGTCGAACCGCATCGACAATCCGCGGCTCACCGCGATTTCCTGGCGGGCGTGCGAAAACACATCCCGTTTCGATTGAATCGAAGAATTCGTGATCATCGAAATCATCGAAGTATTGCGCCCGGCGTGCCGATCGATGCTGGTCGAATGCGGGTGAATCACACACAGTATCTTGACCGGTACGCAAGCGGCCTGCGATAGTCGTCCCACTCCCGTTCACGCCAAACCGGCGCTGAACAATCCGTCGAAACGATTCGACGCCGAGTCAACCGGGAAAGGACGAACCATGCACAACGTTGTGCGTTCCCTGCTCGTCTCCTTGACCGCGGCCGCCGTGGTGGCGACCACCGCGGGGGTGGCCGAAGCGGCCGCGTGGTCGTCGTCGGACAAATGGGCAACCTGGTCCAACGGCGGCTACACGGTCCGCAACGACGTCTGGGGCAGCGGTGCCGGCCCCCAGACGATCTGGGCGAATTCGTACGGGAACTGGGGAGTGTGGGCGGACCACCCGAACACCGGCGGGATCAAGTCGTACCCGCACTCGGCGAAGAACGTCGGCCGAACGATCGGCTCGCTGCGGCAGGTGTCGAGCAGTTTCAGCGTGAGCCGCCCCGGCGGCGGAGCCTACGAAACCGCCTACGACATCTGGGCGAACAACAACGCGTACGAAATCATGTTGTGGATGAACAAGCAGGGCGCGGTCGGCCCCCTCGGCACCAAGCAGGCAACGGTGAGCGCCGGCGGCCACACCTGGGACGTCTACAAGGGATCGAACGGCTCGAACGCGGTGTTCTCGTTCCTCCGCACGTCGAACACGGACGCGGGCACGGTGGACATCCTCGCGGTGATGAACTGGATCAGGTCCAAGGGCTGGTTCGGCGACGTGACCCTGGGCGAAGTCCAGTTCGGCTTCGAAATCACCTCGTCGTCGGGCGGAATGAACTTCACGTCGAACAGCTATTCCGTAACGGCATCCTGACCCAGCCGCCCCGCCCCTCGTTCCAGTCGCAGTCGACGGGCGAGGGGCGGGGAACCCATTCAAACCCGCAACGAATCGACAACAAGATCGAGCATCCGCCCGATGCGTTCGGAATCACGCTCATCGGCGGTGGCCAAGAACGCCCCCAGCACCAGCAACGTCACATCCTCGGGATCAACCCTGCGCAACGTCCCCGCCTCGACGCCGGCCTCGAGAATCTCCCCGATGGCACCGGCAATCCGCCGCCGGGTGACCGGCGTGGCAATACGCCCCGACGCCACGCTGGCCCGGAAAACATCCCCCATCCCCAGCTTGGTCGCCACAAAAGCGGCATACCGATCCATCCAGGCCCGGAGAGCTCGCTCCGGCCCGAGCTCGGAGAGCAAACCCGGCGCACTCCCCGTGACGTCATCGAGTTCCGCGGCATAAACGGCCTCGACCAGCGCCTCGCGGGTGGGGAAGTGCCGGTAGAGCGTCCCGATCCCGACCCCCGCCTCCCGGGCGACAGCTTCCAGCGCGACCCCGCCGCCGGCGGCGAACGCGGCCCGGGCGGCGGCGACGAGCTTGTCCCGGTTCCGGCGCGCGTCGGAGCGTACCGCGCGGGCAGGTTCAGGCGAGGGCGAAGGCGAAGACAAAACGGAGGCACCTCCGGTTGTGCTACGGTCGGCTTAGCGGAGGTTCCTCCGCTTAGTCATCATCGCACGAGAACGGGGACACCCATGCCTTCCACCCCTCGCGGCGCGCTCGCCGGCCGGATCGTGACCCGGGTCGGCTACGGAGCCATGCAGCTCGAGCGCCTGCACGACGACCGCCCCGCCGCCGTCGCCCTCCTGCGCCGGGCGGCCGAGCTCGGCGTCGACCACGTCGACACGGCCGAGTTCTACGGCAACGGCTTCGTCAACGACGTCGTCCGCGAGGCCGTCGGAGCCGACGTCCTGGTCGCCACCAAGGTCGGCGCCGACCCGGCCCCCGGCGACCCGATCCCGCTCCGCCTGGCCCAGCGCCCGGAGCAGCTGCGCGCGAGCGTCGAGGACAACCTGCGTTCGCTCGGGCTGGACCGGATCCCGCTGGTCAACCTGCGCCGCGCCGACCGGCGCCCCGGCCTGGTGGCCGAGGGCGACCAGCTCGTCGACCTCGACGACCAGCTCGCCGTGCTGACGGCCCTGCGCGACGCGGGCAAGATCGGCGCGATCGGGCTCAGCGCGGTCACCCTCGACGTCCTGCGCCGGGCGCTGCCGGCGGGGATCGCCTGCGTGCAGAACGCCTACAGCCTCGTCGGCCGCGACGACGAGGAGATGCTCGAGCTGTGCATCGCGGAGGACATCGCCTGGGTCCCGTTCTTCCCGCTGGGCGGCGCGTTCCCCGGCGTGCCGAAGGTCACCGACGAGCCGGCGGTCCAGGCGGCGGCCCGGGCCACCGGGCACACGCCGGCGCAGATCGGCCTGGCGTGGCTGCTGCACCGCGCCCCGAACATCCACCTCATCCCGGGCACGGCGAGCGCGACGCACCTGGAAGCCAACCTCGCTGCGGCGGACATCACCCTCGACGGCGAGACCCTGGCGGAGCTGGCCGCGATCCCGGTCCGGTCGATGGAAGCCGAGCTGCGCTGAGGGCTGGTTTCGGCAGGGGCCGCGTGGTCCCGCGGGGGCGGGCAAGTCCGGCGGTGTGCGCGCGGCTGGTGGTGGCGTGGGCTTGGGCGCGAGCCGGGCGATTCCGGCGGGAATCGGCACCCTTCGTGCGGCCGTCTCCCGAGGGTGCTCAATCCTGCGCCGGGTCGCCGGTCAACGCCGCGGCGGTTGTGGTGAGGTGGCGGGTCAGCGCCTCGGCCGCCGCGTCGGCGTCGCGGGCCAATGCCGTCCGCTCCAGCAGGGCGTGCTCCGCGAGGTGGTTCCGGCCCGGGGTGCGCTGGGCCGACCAGCGGCGGGCCAGCTCGCTCGCCGTCCACAGGCGGTCGAACGTCTCCAGCAGCACCGGGTTGCCGCAGCCCTCCAGCAGCGTGCGGTGGAAGATCCGGTGGGCTTCGGCCCACTCGCCGCTGTAGTGGCGGCCCTCGCCGGGCGGGGTGCGGGCCAGGCGGTGGTGCGTGGCCCGCACCCGGGCCTCCCACTCGAGGTCGCCGCGCTCCAGGGACAGGCGCAGCACCAGCGGTTCGACCGTCCGGCGGGCCTCGGCGACCTCCTGCCAGCGGCGGTCGGAAAACGCCGGGACCGCGAAGCCGCGGTTGGGCAGGCGGTCGGCGAGACCGTCGCCGACCAGTCGCACCAGTGCCTCGCGCACCACGGCGAGGCTCACTCCCTGCTCCTTGGCCAGGTCCTGCGGTTTGAGGGCCTGGCCGGGCGCGTACCGCCCGCGCATGATCGCGTCCCGCAGGCGCTCGTAGGCCTGCTCGGACAGCATGGGCCGGCCGGGTGCAGCAGTCACCCCCTCAGCATAGACGATCCGGCAGATAATCGATTATCAGTGCTATGGTCGATGACGGATGCTCCCCAGCCCGGAAGAAAGTGACCCGATGAACGACCCCTTCGCCCGCTTGCCCGAGGTGCCCTCCTTCACCGTCACCAGCACCACGATCGCCGACGGCGCCACCCTGCCGCCCGAGCACCGTTCGGGAACGGACCGCTCGCCGCAGCTGTCCTGGAGCGGGGCCCCGGCGGGCACGAAGAGCTACGCCGTCACCGTCTACGACCCCGATGCCCCGACCGGCTCCGGCTTCTGGCACTGGGCCGTCGCCGACATCCCGGCCACCGTCACCGAACTGCCCGAAGGCGCGGGCGACGCCGGCGGCGCCGGCCTCCCGGAAGGCGCGTTCCAGCTGCCGGGCGACACCCGCGAAGCCCGCTTCGTCGGCGCGGCCCCGCCGGCCGGGCACGGCCCGCACCGCTACTTCTTCGTGGTGCACGCCCTCGACACCGCGTCGATCGGCGTCCCCGCCGACGCCACCCCGGCCGTGCTCGGCTTCACGATGGCCGGTCACGTCCTCGGCCGCGCGGTGCTGAGCGCGACGGCGGAAACCCCGGGCGAGGACACCGAACGCCTCGAGGTTTCCCGGGTCGTCCCGGCACCCGCCGACGCCGTCTTCGCGGTCTTGACCGACCCGGAGGGACACGTGGACATCGACGCGTCGGGCATGCTCATGGCCGCCGAGGGCCGTCCGGTCGAGCGGGCGGGCGACCGGTTCGTGGTGCACATGGACCGGGAAGCCCTCGGTGACGTGCCCCTCGGCCGGTACGACGTCGAGGTCGTCATCACCAAGTTCGTCCCGGGCGAGGAGATCGCCTGGACCGTCGAGGGCCGGACCGGGACGCACGTCCGCCACATCTACGGCTACCGGCTGGAGCCGGCCGAGGGCGGCACCCGCGTCACGTCCTACTACGACTGGTCGGAGATCGGCGAGGAGTGGAAGCGGCGCCTCACCTTCCCGGTCGTTCCCGAGTCCGCCCTCAAGGCCACCCTCGGCATCCTGGAACGCACCGTCCGCCGTCGCCTGGCCAAAAGCTAGCCGGTCGCCTGGATCCGGCCAGCCGGCGTACCGTGGCCGCATGTACACGGTTGCGGTGCTGGCTCTGGACGACGTGATCGCCTTCGACCTGGCCACGCCGATCGAAGTGCTCGGCCGGGTCCGGCTGCCGGACGGCCGCGGGGGCTACCGGGTGGTCGTCGCCGGCCCGGAGCCGGTGGTCGGGGCCGGCCAGGTGCGGCTCGCCGTCGAGACCGGGCTCGACGAGGTCGAACGCGCCGATCTCGTAGTCGTCCCCGGGCGGAACGACCCGCACCGGCCGGCCCCGGACGGCGTGGCCGACTTCCTGCGGGCCGCGGTGGCGCGGGGAACGCGGGTCGCGTCGATCTGCGTCGGGGCCTTCACCCTGGCCGAGGCCGGCCTGCTCGACGGGCAGCGGGCCACCACGCACTGGCTCGCCACCGACGAGCTGGCCCGCCGGTACCCGGCCGTGCAGGTCGACCCGGACGCCCTCTACGTCGACAACGGCCAGATCCTGACGTCGGCGGGCGCGTCGGCCGGCTTGGACATGTGCCTGCACCTGGTGGAGCGCGACTACGGCGCGGCGGTCGCCGCCGACGCCGCGCGGCTCGCCGTCGCACCGCTGCAGCGCACCGGCGGGCAGGGCCAGTACATCCTGCGCAACCGCCCGACCTACCAGACCGCGACGCTGGAGAAGGCCCTCGGGTGGATCGAGGAGAACGCCCACCGCCCGCTCACGCTGGCCGACATCGCCGACGCGGCGGGCATGAGCACCCGGACGCTGACCCGGCACTTCCACGCCGAGACCGGGCAGAGCCCGATCCAGTGGCTGGCCGGGGTGCGGATCCGGCACGCCCAGGAGCTGCTGGAGCTGACCGACCACACCGTCGACCGGATCGCCGGGCAGGTGGGGTTCCCGTCGCCGAGCAACTTCCGGGTCCAGTTCGCCCAGACCGTGCGGGTCAGCCCGAGCGCGTACCGGAAGACGTTCCGGTCGCGGTAGGGCCGGCCGGCATCGGCGTCGCCGAAGTACCCGCCGGGCGCGGCTCGTTCCCTTCTCCCCGGCGGCGTCCGGGGCGTCAGCCCGGCTCGTGGTTGAGCGCGCCCGAGCGGAAGGGCGCCACCGCGGCCTCGGTGAACCCGAGCGCCCGCACGGCGCCGAGCAGCCGCGGGTCGTCGCGGACTTCGGCGGCCACCGCGGTGTCGAGCTCGATCCGGGCGGTGCCGCCGAGGTCGCGGACCCGCAGGTCGCGAGCGGGCAGGCCGCGCTCGGCCAGGGCCGCGCGCACCGCCGATTCCGCCTGTTCCACCCGCGCCAGGGTGGCCGTGGTGATCGGGATGCCGTACCGGACGCGGCTGGCCAGGCAGGGTGCCGCCGGCTTGTCGGCCCAGGTCAGCCCCCAGCCGCGGGCGATGGCCCGGACGTCCTCTTTGGACAGCCCGAGGGTGCGCAGCGGGGTGTGCACGCCTAGTTCGTCGCCCGCGCGGATGCCCGGCCGGAACGGGTCGACGGCGTCGTCGGCGTTCGTGCCGGTGGCCAGCGCCGCGAACCCGTGGGCGGCGGCCACTTCCGCGATCGTGGCCAGCACGGTGCTCTTGCAGAAGTAGCACCGCCGGCGCCCGTTGGCCGCGTACCCGGGCTCGGCCAGCTCGGCGGTCGGCGGGGTGAGGTGCCGGACCCCGAGGTCCGCGGCGATCCGCCGCGCGTCGGCCAGTTCGACCGCGGCCAGGCTCGCGGAGTTCGCCGTCACCGCGAGCACGTCCGCCGGACCGAGCGCGCGGACCGCGGCCGCGAGCACCAGCGCCGAATCGGCGCCGCCGGAGAACGCGACCGCGAGCCGCCCGAGACCCGCGAGGTGGGTGACCAGCCGGGTGTCGTCCATCAGCGGCCCGCCGCGATCGTCGCGACGACCCGCGCCGGCAGCCCGAGTTCCCGCGCGGCCGCCACGACGTCGTCGTGCTCGGGTTTCGCCCCGTGCGGCCCGCGCTTGCGCCGCACCGGCATCCCGAGGACGTCGACCGTTTCGGTCTCCCGGGCCAGCGCGGTGCGGCGCACCGGGTACTCGCGGAAGCCGAGGCTGCCGGTTTCGGCGAGGACCAGGTCCCCGAGCCGGGCGGCGTGCGCCGGCTCGGCGAGCACGTGCAGGACGTGGGCCGGGCGGCCCTTCTTCATCGTCACCGGGCTGATCCACGCGTCGAGCGCGCCGGCGGCGAGGAGTTCGCCGACGACGTGCCCGAGCACTTCGCCGGTGACGTCGTCGAGGTTCGTTTCCAGCACCACGAGCGTGCGGTGGCCGGCGTCGACCGGCTCGCCGAGGTGGACGACGGCGACGTTCGGCCGGTCCGGCAGCGACCGGGTGCCCGCGCCGTAACCGGTGGCGAGCAGGCGGAATTCCGGCGGCGGCGCGAACCGGGCGCCGGCGGCCTTCAGCACCGCGGCCGCGGTGGGGGTGACCGTCTCGCCGGTGAGGTCGCTCCCGGCCGTGTGCGCGCCCCGCAGCAGTGCCGCGGTCGCCGGGGCGGGGCAGGGGAGGAGGCCGTGCGCGGTGCGGACCGTGCCGGTGCCGAGCGGCAGCGCGCCGCAGTACACAGTGGACACTTCGAGGGCGTCCAGCGCGGCGAAGACCCCGACGACGTCGACGAGCGTGTCGTGGCCGCCGAGCTCGTGGAGGTGGACGCGTTCGGGTGCTTCCCCGTGCAGCCTGCCCTCCGCTTCGGCGATCGCGCGGAGGGCGGCGACGGACCGTTCGGCGACCGGCGCGGCTCGGCCCGCCCGGCCATGGCGATCAGCTCGGCCGCGGGACGGCTGGTCGCTTCGTCGGTGACGTCCACGAGCGCCCGGGCCGCCATCAGCCCGTGGGTGAGCAGGGACTGCACCCGCAGCTCCCACCCGGTCAGCCCGGTGCGGGCGACGGCCGAGCGGATCCGGTCCAGTGGCGCGCCGGCGTCGACCAGGGCGGCCAGCAGCATGTCCCCGGCCAAGCCGGTGAACGGTGAGATGACGCAGAGGGTCATCGCGGCCTCCGCAGCACTTGGGCGAGCCGGAACGCGGCCATCGCCGCGCCGAACCCGGAGTCGATGTTGACCACCGTGATGCCCGCCGCGCAGGAGGCGTGCATCGCCAGCAACGCCGTGACGCCTTCGAGGCCCGCGCCGTAGCCGGTCGAGGTCGGGACGGCGATCACCGGGCAGGCGACCAGCCCGCCCACGGCCGAAGCGAGCGCGCCCTCCATGCCCGCGACGACGATGACGACGTCGGCCTCGCGCAGCCGGTCCGCTTCGGCGAGCAGGCGGTGGATGCCCGCGACCCCGACGTCGGTGACCGCCCGCACGGCAAGCCCGATGGCCGCGGCGACCTCCGCGGCTTCCCCGGCGACCGGGCCGTCGGACGTCCCGGCCGCGGCCACGGCGACCGTGAAGGCGGTCGCCGGTGCCGGGCGCCAGACCAGCAGCCGCGCGCCGGGGGAGTAGCGGCCGCCGGGCACGTCGGCCAGCACCGCACGGGCGGGCTCGGCGTCGACGCGGGTGACCAGCACCGGACCGGTGTTGTGCGCGAGCAGCGTCCGCACGATCGCCGCGATCTGCGAAGGCGTTTTCCCTGGCCCGTAAACGACTTCCGGGAGTCCCTGCCGATCTTCGCGGTCCAGGTCGACACGGGCGAAGCCGAGATCGGCGGTGTTCATGCCGCCTCCGCGGGAAAAAGTACGTCGGCGGTGCTCATGCCGCCTCCGCGGGAAAGAGTACGTCGGCGGTGTTCATGCCGGCACATAGGGAATCGTCAGCGGACCTTCCGGGAGCACGCAGGCTCGCGCGCCGGGTCCGGCCCGGCCGAGGGCTTCGGCGACGGTGGCCGCGATGTCGGTGGTCCGGCTCAGGTGGGCCGTCGCGAGGTCGGCCTCGCTCAGGAACCCGGTGTGCACGACGACCCGGCACTCGTCCTGGATCTTCGCCTGGATCTGGACCTGCCACTGGTCGGGCACGGTGACCGTGCGGGCCGAGATTTCGGCGAGCAGCGCCGCCGGGGAACCGGCCGAAGCGAGGACCTCGCGGTAGGAGCCGTGGTCGGGGAAGCCGTCTCGGCATTCCGCGGCGCAGACGATCGTCCCACCCGGCTTGGTGATCCGGTGCGCCGCCGACATCCCTTTGACGGCCTGGTACAGGTTCTGGTCGAGGGGATACCCGGAGTTGGTGGTCACGACGACGTCGAAGGGCGCAGGCACCGGCCGCATGGCGACGTCGCGGGCGGCGCGGGTCGCGGCCGCGTGCATGGCGAGCAGGTCGCCGCCGAAGGCACCGATGACCGCCTTGTCGCGGTTGAGGATGACGTCGAGGGCGAAGGTGACGCCGGTGGCCGCGGCGATCGCGCGGACGTCGTCGTGCACCGGATTGCCTTCGGTGATGCCCCAGGTGGCGTTGCGGTGCCCGATCCGGCGGGCGTCGTGCAGCACCAGCACGGTCTCCAGCGCCGCCAGCCCGGGCGCGACGAGCTTGGGCCCGCCCGAAAAACCCGCGAAGAAGTGCGGTTCGACGAACCCGGTGGTGATCCGGACGTCGGCGTGCACCCACTCGCTGTTCAGCCACACCGGGACGTCGTCGCCGTGGCGGCCCAGCCAGGTCAGGCTCGCGCGGTCGCGGGCGTCGTGGTTGACGATCCGGACCGTGCCGGCCACCTCGTCGCCGAACATCGCGCGCAGCTCGGCTTCGGTGTTGCCGCGGTGGGTGCCGGTGGCGACCAGGATGACGACGTCCTCCAGGCGGACGACCCCGTCGAGTTCGGCGAGGATCGCCGGGATCATCAGTTCCCGAGGCTGCGGCCGGGTTCCGTCGCACGCCGAGATCGCGACGGTCTGCCCGGGCCGCACCCGCTCGCGCAGCGGCGGCCCGGCGACCGGTTCCCGCAACGCCCGGCGCAGCAGCACTTCCGCGGGCTCGGTGACCGGGTGGTGCACCGGGGTCACCACGGTGGTGACGTCCGGGTCGATGGCGAGGTCGAGGCCGGTCTCGCCGTACGCGAGCCGGACCGTGGCGGCCGTCATGGCGCCAGCCCGTAGACGCGGGACGCGGTGCCGCCGCGGACGGCGTCGCGTTCGGCGGGTGTCAGGTCGTCCAGGAGGCTGTCGGCCGCGCCCATGACTTCCGCGTACGTCCCGGCGAGCAGGCACACCGGCCAGTCCGACCCGAGCATCAGCCGGTCCGGGCCGAAGGCGGCGAGCGCGGTTTCCGCGTACGGCCGCAGATCCTCGGCCCGCCAAGGCCGGCCGGCTTCCGTCACCAGGCCGGACAGCTTCGCGACGACGTTGGGTTCCCGGGCGAGGGTGGCCAGGCCGGTCGCCCATGGCTCGAGCTCCCCGCTCGCGATCGGCGGTTTCGCGAGGTGGTCCAGGACGAAGGTGAGGTCCGGCAGCGCCCGGACCGCCGCGGTGGCGGCCGGGAGCTGGTGGGGGACCACGAGCAGGTCGTACACCAGCCCCGCGTCGCGCACCGCCGCGAGCCCGGCGAGGACGTCTTCGCGTTCCAGCCAGCGCGGGTCGGGCTCGGCCTGGACGAGGTGCCGGATGCCGGTCAGCAGCTCGCCGCCCGGGGCCGACCGCAGCCGCTGGAGGTCCCGTGCGGGCGAGCCGGTCAGGTCGACCCAGCCGACCACGCCGGCGATGAGCGGCTCCTTGGCGGCGGTGGCGAGGAACTCGACCGACTCGTCGAAGTCCGGCAGGACCTGGACGAGCACCGTCGCGTCGATCCCCTCGGCGGCCGCGCGCAGGTCCGCCGGGGTGAAGTCGCGGCGGATGGCCGCGGTGTCGTCGCCGTCCAGCCACGCGTGGCGGCGGACGGAGGTCTGCCACAGGTGGTGGTGCGCGTCAACGCGCCGGCCGGTCACGCCCGGCCGATCCGGTGGTGCTGGCGGCCGAGGCCGTCGATCTCCACGGTCACTTCGTCCCCTTCGGACAGATAGGGGAAGTCGTTGGCGCCGAAGGCGACCCCGGCCGGCGTGCCGGTGTTCACGACGTCGCCCGGCTCGAGCACCATGAACTGGCTGAGGTACCAGACGACGTGCCGGACGTCGAAGAGCATGTTCTTCGTGGTGCCGTCCTGGCGCGCCTGTCCGTTGACGGCCAGGCGCAGGCCGAGGTCCTGCGGGTCGCCGGCCTCGTCCGGGGTGACCAGCCACGGGCCGAGCGGGTTGAACGTCTCGCAGGACTTGCCCTTGGTCCACTGGCCGCCGCGTTCGTGCTGGAAGTCGCGCTCGCTGACGTCGTTCGACACGGCGTACCCGGCGATGACCGCGTCGGCGTCCTCCGGCGTCGCGAGGTACCGCGCCCGCCCGCCGAGCACCACCGCGAGTTCGACCTCGTAGTCGGTCTTGGTGCTGGTGCGCGGGATGAGCACGGTGTCGTCCGGACCGACGACCGTGTTGGTGGCCTTGAGGAACACGACCGGCTCGGCGGGCGGCCGCGCGCCGGTTTCCGCGGCGTGGTCGGAGTAGTTCAGCCCGATGCAGACCAGCAGGCCGGGCCGCGCCACCGGCGCTCCGACGCGCAGGCCCGCGGTCTCCAGCACCGGCAGCGTGCCTTCGCGCAGCGCCGTCCGGGCCCGCGCGACGCCGTCGGCGGCGAAGAAGGCGCCGTCGACGTCCGGGGTGAGCGAACGCAGGTCCCGCGCCGCACCGGTTTCGTCGAGGACGACGGGGATCTCGTGGCCGGGGTCGCCGAGGCGTTGGAAGCGCATGGCCGGGGACGGTAGCAGACATATGATGTCTTGTTCAAAGCTCTGACCAGTCATCATACGTAAAACCGCGGAAAGTAGTCGACAGTCACGTTGAGTCCAAGTTATTGCCGTGTTACGGATCGACTCTGGACATTCCGCGTGCCGACGCGTAGCCATACATATGTTGTCTGCCCCGAAGGAGAGGTGGCCCCGTTGGCCGAAGTGATCAGCGCCATCGACGCCGTGGACGTGCGCTTCCCGACGTCGCTGAGCCTGGACGGGTCGGACGCGATGAACCCGGAACCGGACTACTCGGCGGCGTACGTCACCATTCGCACGAGTGACGGCGAGGAGGGCTACGGGCTCGCCTTCACCGTGGGCCGCGGCAACGACGTCGAGGTCGCCGCGGTCCGGGCGCTCGTCCCCCTGGTCGCCGGGATGCCGGTCGACGAGGCACTCGCCGACCTCGGCGCGTTCTCCCGGCGGCTGACCGGGGACAGCCAGCTGCGGTGGCTGGGCCCGGACAAGGGCGCGATCCACATGGCCGCGGCCGCGATCGTCAACGCCGCCTGGGACCTGCGGGCCCGCCGCGAAGGCAAGCCGGTCTGGCGGCTGCTGGCCGAAATGCCGCCCGAGGAACTGGTCGACCTCGTCGACTTCCGGTACCTGCAGGACGCGTTGACCCGCGACGAAGCCCTCGACATCCTCCGCCGCGCCGAACCGGGCCGCGCGGCCCGTCAGGCCGAGCTCCTGGAGTCCGGTTTTCCCGCCTACACCACCACTCCCGGCTGGCTCGGGTACTCGCCGGAGAAGCTGGCGACGCTCTCGGCGGAGGCGGTCGCCGACGGCTTCACCCAGATCAAGCTCAAGGTCGGCGCCGACCTCGACGAGGACATCCGCCGGCTGCGGCTCGCGCGGGACGTCGTCGGGCCGGACGTGCGGATCGCCATCGACGCCAACCAGGCCTGGGGCGTCGGGCAGGCCATCGAATGGCTGCGCCCGCTGGCCGAGTTCGACCCGTACTGGATCGAGGAGCCGACGTCGCCGGACGACGTGCTCGGCCACGCGGCGATCCGCCGCGCGGTGGCGCCGATCAAGGTGGCCACCGGCGAGCACACGCACAACGCGGTGATGTTCAAGCAGCTGCTGCAGGCGCAGGCGATCGACGTGCTGCAGCTCGACGCCAGCCGGGTCGCCGGGGTCACCGAGAACATCGCGATCCTGTTGCTGGCCGCGAAGTTCGGCGTCCCGGTGTGCCCGCACGCGGGCGGGGTCGGGCTGTGCGAGATGGTGCAGCACCTGTCGATGTTCGACTTCGTCGCGGTGAGCGGCACCCAGACCGACCGCGTCATCGAGTACGTGGACCACCTGCACGAGCACTTCGTCGACCCGGTGCGGATCGAGCGGGGCCGCTACCTGGCCCCGGTCGAACCGGGCCTCGGGGCGCGGCTGCACGCGGAATCCGTGGCCCAGTACCGGTTCCCGGACGGCCCGGTCTGGCAGCGGGACGCGGTGGTGGTCGCGTGAGCGGGGAATTCGACGGCGTCCGGGCGATCGTGACGGGTGGGGCGTCCGGCATCGGGCTCGCCACCGCGCTGCGGCTGTCCGCGCGGGGTGCGCGCGTGGTCTGCCTCGACCTGAACGACAAGGTCGAGGACCCGTTGACCGGCGTGTGGGCCGACGTCTCGGACGACGGCTCGGTGCGGGCCGCGGTCGCCGCCGCCGTCGAGCACCTCGGCGGACTGGACGTCCTGGTCAACAACGCGGGCATCGGGGCACAGGGAACGGTCGAGGACAACGAAGACGCGGAGTGGCACCGCGTGTTCGACGTCAACGTCGTCGGCATGGTGCGGGTGACCCGCGCCGCCCTGCCGCACCTGCGCGAGTCGGCCTCGGCGGCGATCGTGAACACCTGCTCGATCGCGGCCACCGCCGGGCTGCCGCAGCGGGCGCTCTACAGCGCCACGAAGGGCGCGGTCCTCGCGCTCACCCGTGCGATGGCCGCCGACCACCTGGCCGACGGGATCCGCGTCTGCTGCGTGAACCCCGGCACCGCGCACACGCCGTGGATCGACCGGCTGCTCTCGAAAGCCGACGATCCCGAGGCCGAGCTGGCCGCGCTCGCCGCGCGCCAGCCCACCGGCCGGCTCGTCACCGCCGACGAGGTCGCCGCGGCGATCTGCTACCTGGCCGGCCCGAACTCCGGTGCCACCACCGGCACCGATCTCGCCGTGGACGGCGGGATGTCCGGCCTCCGTCTCCGCCCGAAACCTGTCAACGAGGAGAGGTCATGAAGTTCCAGCACCTGCGCGCCGCGACTGTCGTCACCGCCGGCGTCCTGACCGCGGCCGCACTGGCCGGCTGCAGCGGCGGCGGCGCCACCGGCGCTTCGGGCGGCAAGACCGTCGTCGGCGTCGACTACCCGCGCTCGGACACCGACTTCTGGAACGCCTACATCAAGTACGTGCCGCAGTTCGCCGGCCAGTTCGGCCTCGACCTCAAGACCACCAACTCGCAGAACGACGTCGCCAACCTGACGGCCAACGTGCAGACGATGATCAGCCAGGGCGTCAAGGGCGTGGTGATGGCGCCGCAGGACACCGCGGCGATCATCCCGACCCTGCAGCAGCTGGCGACCAAGAAGATCCCGGTCGTCTCCGTCGACACGCGCCCCGACCAGGGCAACGTCTACATGGTCGTCCGCGCGGACAACCGCGCCTACGGCGAGAAGGCCTGCCAGTTCCTCGGCAGCAAGCTCGGCGGCAAGGGCAAGGTCGTGATGCTGCAGGGCGATCTCGCCTCGATCAACGGCCGCGACCGCACCGAAGCCTTCAACGACTGCATGAAGAAGAACTTCCCGGACGTCACGGTGTTCGGCGAGGCCACCAACTGGGACGCCAACACCGCCGCCCAGAAGCTGCAGACCCGGCTGACCGCGAACCCGGACATCAAGGGCGTCTACATGCAGTCCAGCTTCGCCCTGTCCGGCACGCTGCAGCTGCTGAAGCAGCGCGGCCTGCAGGTGCCGGCGAGCGACCCGAAGCACGTGTTCATCGTGTCGAACGACGGCATCCCCGAGGAGCTCGCCAAGATCCGGTCGGGCGAGATGGACGCGACCGTGTCCCAGCCCGCGGACCTGTTCGCCAAGTGGGCCCTGCAGTACGTCAAGGACGCCATCGCCGGCAAGACGGCCGCGCCGGGCAAGACCGACCACGACAGCACCATCATCCAGGTCCGCGACGGCCTGATGGAGGACCAGCTGGCCGCGCCGCTGGTCACCGCGGACGGCGCCACGTTCGGGCCGGTGAGCAGCGTCAAGGTCGACGACCAGTCCCTCTGGGGCAACAGCAAGAGCTGACCGCTTCAGAGAGGAAGCGAACGATGAGCACCGTGCCGGTCGTCGAGGCACACGGCGTGGTCAAGCGCTACGGGGCCACGGTGGCGCTGGACCACGCCGACCTGACCGTCCTACCCGGACAGACGCACGCCCTGGTCGGCCGCAACGGGGCAGGCAAGTCGACACTGGTGTCCGTCCTCACCGGGCTGACCGAGCCGGACGCCGGAACCGTGCGGCTGGCCGGGGAGCCGGTTCCGGCACTGGCCGACCGGGACGCCTGGCGCTCCCGGGTGGCCTGCGTGTACCAGCGGTCGACGATCATCCCCGACCTGTCGGTGGCGGAGAACCTGTTCCTCAACCGGCAGGAGACCCGCGGCGGGTTCGTCCGCTGGCCCGCGCTGCGCCGCTCGGCCACCGAGCTGCTCGAACGCTGGTCGGTGGCCGTCGACGTGCACCGACCGGCCCGGGAGTTGAGCGTCGAGCAGCGGCAGTTCGTCGAAATCGCCCGTGCGCTGTCGTTCGGCGCCCGGTTCGTCATCCTCGACGAGCCGACCGCGCAGCTCGACGGGGCCGCCATCACCCGGCTGTTCGGGCACATCGCCGAGCTGCAGCGCCAGGGCGTCACCTTCCTGTTCATCAGCCACCACCTGCAGGAGGTGTACGAAATCTGCGACACGGTGACGGTGTACCGGGACGCCCGGCACGTCCTCACCGCCCCGGTCGCCGAGCTGCCGAAGGCCGACCTCGTCGCGGCGATGACCGGGGAGAACGCCGTCGTCACGCAGGAACGGGTGTCCTCGGTCCGCCGCGACGCCGAACCCGTGCTCCGGGTGGACGACCTGACCCTCGCCCCGTTCTTCGAGGACGTGTCCTTCGCCATCGCGCCCGGCGAGGTCGTCGGGCTGGCCGGATCCGGCAGCAGCGGCAAGACCGAGCTCGCCGAGGCCCTCGTCGGGCTGCGCAAGCCCACGTCCGGCACGGTCGTCGTCGGCGACCGGCGGCCCCGGCCGGGCGACGTCCCGTCGGCACTGGCCGCGGGCGTCGGGTTCGTCCCGGAAGACCGGCACCACCAGGGTTTCGTGCCGGAGATGTCCATTGCGGACAACTCCACGATGAGCGTGATGGACCGGCTCGGGCCCGGCATCTTCGTCCGGTCCGGCCTGCGCGACCGGCTCGCCGGGAAGCTGATCACGCGGCTGGCGGTGAAGACCCCCGGCCCCGAGCTGCCGGTGTCCGCGCTGTCCGGCGGCAACCAGCAGAAGGTCGTGATGGCCAGGGCCCTGGCCGGCGACCCCCGCCTGCTCGTGCTGATCACCCCGACCGCCGGGGTCGACGTGCGGTCGAAGGAGTTCCTCCTGGGCAAGGTCGCGGAGGCCGCCGCGGCGGGCACCGCGGTGCTGATCGCCTCGGACGAGCTCGATGACCTGCGCCTGTGCGACCGGCTGCTGGTCGTGGTCCACGGCAGGCTCACCACCGAAGTGCCCGCAGGCTGGCAGGACCGCGAGGTCGTGGCCGCCATGGAAGGAGTCGACCTCGATGCCTGAAAGCCCCGCCGCGGTGGGCGCCCCGCCGCGGCCCGGAACCGCCACCGCGCCCCGGCGCATCGCACTGGCCCGCCTGCGCGACTTCGCGCTGGTGCCGGGGATCATCGCGATCGCCGTCGTCGGCCAGCTGGTGAACCCGGTGTTCCTCCAGTACGACAACGTGATCAACATCCTGCAGACGATGTCCGAGATCGCGCTGCTGGTGCTCGCCCAGACGATGGTGCTGGTGGTCGGCAAGATGGACCTCTCGCTGGAGTCGACGTTCGGGCTCGCCCCCGGCGTGGCGGCCTGGCTGACGATCACCGGCGGCCATTCCCTCGGGCTGCTGCCGTCCTGGACCGGCGTCCCGGTCGTCCTTCTCGTCGGGGTCGTCGTCGGGGCGCTCAACGCCCTGCTGATCGTCCGGTTCGGGCTGAGCGGGTTCGTCGTCACCCTCGGCATGCTCATCGTGCTGCGCGGCCTGCTGACCGGCATCTCCGGCGGCCAGACGTTCTTCGGCATGTCCGATTCGATGCTCTACCTCGGCACCACGCTGTGGGCCGGCGTCCCGGCGTCGATCTGGATCTGCGTGCTGCTGTTCGCCGGCGGGATCGTCCTGCTCGGCTACACGCGGTTCGGCCGCAGCCTCTACGCGATCGGCGGCAACGAGGACGCGGCGAAGGCGGCGGGCATCCGGACCGACCGGATCGTGTGGATCGTGCTGATCGGCGCCAGTGTGCTGGCCGCCCTCGGCGGGCTGCTGCTTTCGGGACGGCTCGCCTCGGTGGCCGCGGCGCAGGGCAACGGCTACATCTTCACGGTGTTCGCCGCCGCCGTGATCGGCGGGGTCAGCCTCAACGGCGGGCGTGGCACGCTCTTCGGCGCGTTCACCGGGATCCTGCTGCTCTACATGATCCAGAACGTGCTGACCCTGGCCGGTGTGCCCGCGCAGTGGATCGGCGCGCTCAACGGCGCGATCATCCTCATCGCGCTGGTGATGTCCCGCATCACCAGCGGCAAGCGGCAGACCTGATGGCGGACCTCGGGGTGGGCACCGCGGGCCTGGGCAACGTCTTCGGGGAGGTCGACGACGAGGCCGCCGCGGAGGTCGTCGCCGCGGCGGCCGCCGCCGGGGTCCGGTACTTCGACACCGCGCCCTACTACGGTTTCGGGCTCGCCGAGCGCCGGCTCGGCCGGGCGCTGGCCGGGTTGCCCGCGGGCTCGTTCACGGTGTCGACGAAGGTCGGCCGGACGCTCACCGGCGGAGGCTGCTTCTTCGACTTCTCCGCGGACGCCGTCCGCCGGGGGATCGAAGGCAGCCTCGACCGGCTGGGGCTCGACCGCGTCGACGTCGCCTTCCTGCACGACCCCGACGACCACGAAGAGCAAGCCGCTTCCGAGGCGTGGCCGGAACTGCGCCGGCTGCGCGACGAGGGCGTGGTCTCCGCGATCGGCGTCGGGATGAACCAGTGGGAGATGCCCGCCCGGTTCGTCGAACGGCTCGACGTCGACGTGGTCCTGCTCGCCGGCCGCTACACGCTGCTCGACCGCAGCGGCGAGCGCCTGCTCGACCTCTGCGGCGAGCGCGGGGTGGACGTGGTGCTGGGCGGGGTGTTCAACTCCGGCCTGCTCATCGATCCCCGGCCCGGCGCCTGGTTCGACTACGCCCCGGCGGCGGCGGACCTGGTGACCCGCGCCCAGCGCATGCGGGAGACCGCCACCGCGGCGGGGTACGACCTGGCCGCGTGCGCGCTCGCCTTCGCCGCCGCGCATCCCGCCGTCACCTCCGTCCTGGTCGGCGTCACGAGCGCCGCCCAGGTACGGGAGAACCTCGATGCCTTCCACCGCGAGGTGCCGCACGACCTGCTGCACCAGTTGATTTCCTGCTAGGTCCCCTCACCCAGGAGCGTGCAACGATGCCCCCTGCCCAGAACCCGTTCTCCCGACGGCAGTTCGGTGCCCTCGCCGCCGCCGGGCTCGCCGCGGCGGCCGTGCCGCCGGCGCTGGCCGGTCCGGCGGCGGCCGCCGCGCAGTCCTACGAACCGACCTGGCCGTCGGTCGACCGGCACCCGCCCGCGCCGGAGTGGTTCCAGGACGCCAAGTTCGGCATCTACTGGCACTGGGGTGCCTTCACCACCCCGGAGTTCGGCAGCGAGTGGTACGGCCGGAACATGTACATCCCGGACAGCGGGGAGAACAAGCACCACAAGGCCACCTACGGCGACCCGGCGGTGTGGGGCTACGACCGGTTCATCGACGGCGGCACCGACCTCGCAGGAAACCCCGTGCAGTTCGCGCCGAAGCTCGTCTCCCGCGGCGGGCAGTTCGACCCGGAGGAGTGGGCGCGGGTGGTCAAGGCGTCGGGGGCGAAGTTCGCCGGCCCGGTCGCCGAACACCACGACGGCTTTTCGATGTGGGACAGCAAGGTCAACGAGTGGAACTCGGTGGCTCGCGGGCCGCGGCTCAACCTGCTGAAGCTGTTCTCCGACGCCATCCGCGGGCAGGGCCTGAAGCTGCTGGTCGCGATGCACCACGCGTTCAACTACAACGGCTTCTACGACTTCGCCCCGCCGCAGAGCACCCCGAGCCTGCGGAAGCTGTACGGCCAGCTGCCGCGCGCCGAAGAAGACCAGCTGTGGCTGGCGAAGCTCAAGGAAGTCATCGACCGCGCGAAGCCCGACGTCCTCTGGCAGGACTTCTCGCTGAACTCGCCCGGTTACTGCATCAACAGCGGCCCGTGCGCGGTGGGGGAGCAGCAGCGGCTGGAATTCCTGGCCTACTACTACAACCAGGCCGAAAAGTGGGGCAAGGACGTCGTCTCGACGTTCAAGCACTTCGACCACGGGTTCACCACCAACGGCGAAGTCGCGGACTACGAGCGCGGCGGCCCGGCCGACATCGTCACGCCGTACTGGCTCACCGACGACGCGATTTCCAGCAGCAGCTGGAGCTACACCCAGGGCATCGGCTACTACTCCAGTACGCAGATGCTCCACGCGCTGATCGACCGGGTCAGCAAGGGCGGCAACATGCTGCTCAACATCTCCCCGACGCTGGAGGGCACCATCCCGGCCGAGCAGCGCGCGGTGCTCGCCGACTTCGGCACCTACCTCGGGCGCGTCGGCGAGTCGATCTACGCGACGCGCGTCTGGGACGTCTACGGCGAGGGCCCGACCAAGATGGGCGGCGGCTCGTTCGTCTCGCCGAAGGTCGGCACGGCCAAGGACTTCCGGTTCACCCGCGACAAGGCGGGCCGCGTGCTCTACGCGACCGTGCTGGCCTGGCCCGGGGCGACCGCGGACCTCACCACGTTGTCCGCCAAGCGGATCGACCTCAGCAGCCTCAAGCGCGTCGAACTGCTCGGGGCCCCCGGTGCGCTGAAGTGCACCCAGGACGCCGGCGCCCTGCACGTCACCCTGCCGGCCAAGCCGTACGACTCGCCCGCGTACGTGCTGAAGCTGACCTTCGCGGGCAAGATCCCGGTGGTGGGGCCCGCGTCCGGCGCGAAGGTGTTCGCCGAGCGCGGCTTCCGCGGCGCGAGCGCGGCACTGGGGATCGGCGGCTACACCGCGGCACAGCTGAAGGCCGCCCTGCCGAAGCCCGTTGCCGCGATCTGGCCCGCGGACGGCTACCAGGCCCTCGGCTACCCGGCCGACGACTTCACCGGGACGCCGAGCCGGTTCCTCGTGGCCGCTCCGGACGTGCGGGCGTCCGCCGTCGTTTCGCTGCGGGTGACCTTCGACCCCGGCCGGTGGTTCCGCATCGTCAACGTCACCAGCGGGCTGGCCGTCGACGGCGGGGGAGCGGTCCCGGCGGGCAGCAAGCTGAAGATCTGGACCCCGGACGACAGCACGAACCTCCAGTTCGGCGTCGAGGACACCGGCGACGGGTTCGTCAAGCTGACCAACCGCACCAACGGCCTGGTGATCGACGGGGCCGGGGCCACGACCGCGGGCGGCAACCCGGTGCAGTCGGCCGACACCGGCGCGGCGACCCAGCAGTGGTCGGTCACCGACACCGGCGGCGGGGTCTGCACGATCGCGAACCGGGCGAGCGGGCTGGTGCTCGACGGCGGCGGGAACGTGCCGTCGGGTTCGCCGCTCAAGGTGTGGAACGACGACGGCAGTCCCAACCTGCGGTGGCTGTTCGCGGTGGGCTGACCGCGATCACGCGCCTGGCCGGCCGTCGAGGTCCTTCAGGTCGGCCAGGTGCGCCCGCAGCCAGCGTTCGGAGGTGTCGACGTGCATCAGCGCGGCGGCGGTGGCCACCGCCGGGTCGCGGTCGGCCAGCGCGTCGTAGATCGCCTTGTGCTGCGACAGCGTCACGTGCGTCGCACCCCGCTCGACGGTGCCCCGCCAGACTCGCGCCCGCAGGGTCCGTGACGAGATCCCGTCCAGCAGCGCGGTGAGGGTTTCGTTGCCGGCGGCGCTGACGACCGCGCGGTGGAAGGCCGCGTCGAGCACGGTGAGGCGCTCGACGTCCTCGATCGCCTCGTGCATGGCGTCGAGCAGCTCACCCACGGCCCGCAGCTGCGCGTCGGTGATCCGCGTGGCGGCCAGGCCGGTCGCGGCGGGCTCGAGGAGCCGGCGCACTTCGGTGAGTTCGAGGATGCTCCCGTCCTGCATGAGCGCCACCGCGTTGCCGAGGCCCTCCAGGAGCAGGCTCGGCGCGAGGCTGGTGACGTACGTGCCGTCGCCGCGGCGGACTTCGAGCACCCTGGCCAGCGCGAGCGCCTTCACGGCTTCGCGCGTGGGGCTGCGGGAGATCCCGAGCTCGGTGGCCAGCTCGTGTTCGGGGGGCAGCTTGGCGCCCGCCGGGAACCGGCCGGACCGGACGAACTCCCGGATCCGGTCGATCGCTTCGTCGGTCAACGATCTCGCCATGACGCTCCTCGCGCAGCTTGCCTCACTCGCCATCCTAGCATTCGTATGATGTATATCCGCGAGGGAGGCCTTGTTGTTGCGTGAGAGTCGCTGATTCACCTGTTTCGATGAGCTGAACGTATCGAGACATGTGATGTCTCGATGTGCTTGCCGAAACTCCTTACTTACTTGTAAGTTAGCTCCCATGACTCTCACCGCCGACGAGGCCGAGGCGTTCAGCGCCCAGTGGGCGAAAGTGTGGAACGGCCACGACGCCGACGCGGTCGCCGCGATGTGCGCGGACGACCTCGTCTACGACGAACCCGCGCTGGCGCGGACCGAACACGGGCCCGACGCCATCCGGCAGTTCGTCGGCCGCATGGCTCGCGCTTATCCGGACTACTCGTTCACGCGCATCGGGCTGTACGCCGAGGTGACCCGCCCCGCCGTGCTCGTCGCGTGGCGCTTCACCGGCACGTTCGCCAAAACCGGCCACCGCGTGGAGTTCCACGGCGACGACCGGCTGGAACTGGGCGAGGACGGCCTGATCCACGCGTACCGCTGCCTGTACGACAACAGGTTCGTGCTGAGCCAGCTCGGCTGTGGCGGCGAGTGACGCGGGCCCGGCCCGGCTCCCGGCGGCGGCCCGCCGTGCCGGGATCCTCGAAGCGGCCGGCGCCGAGTTCGCCGCGAACGGGCTGGCGGGTGCCCGGCTGGAGGCCATCGCCGCCCGGGCCGGCATCTCGCACCCGCGGATCGTGCAGGTGTTCGGCTCCAAGCGGAAGCTGTTCCTCGAGGTGGTGCACGCCGCCTACGACCGCATCGAGGCCGCGTTCGAGGACGCCGAGCCGAAGCTGGCCGCCCTTGGCGCCGCGTACGTCCGGTTGCTGCAGGGTGACCCGACCGTCGGCCTGGTCGTCCTGCACGGCTACGCGGCGGCTGCGGACGAGCCGGTCCGCGAGGCGGTCCGGCGGCGGCACCTCGCGCTGATGGAAACGATCGCCCGGTTGACGGGGGCCGACGCGTTCCGGGTGCGGACGTTCTTCGCGACGGGTCTCGTCCAGACGGTGTCGGTGGCGCTCGAGCTGCCGGGGCAACGTGCCGACACGGCGTGGAGCGCGTGGATCCTCGAACTCGCCGAATCGGCCGGGGATTCCTGAAATTCGACGGAATTCGACAGGTTGGGCCGGCGGCTTCGCGATCACTTTCGGTCAGCCGGTTGACACATCGGGGTGCGTGGTTCCAGCATCAATGTTGCCGAGCACGCGGTCAAAAGATCACCGGCCGCGGCTCGTCCCCGGACCCACTCTCGCCCAAGGATGTGCGAACGTGACCAAGAACCCTTACCCCGGCCATCGTCGCGCCGGTCCCCTCTAGCTCGCGGTGAACGCGCAGACCGTCCATGCCCGATCGGCGGTCCAGCTTTCCTTCCCCGGAAATGTTAGCGTTAACACCGGTCTTTCGCGCCTTTCCCGGCGGAACGTGCCCGGTGTTCGCCGTCCCCACGGAGGTGACCATGACCGTGCTCGACCTTTCCGATCCGCGGCCGACCCTGGCCGACGTGGCCCGGGCCGCCGGCGTCTCGTCGGCGACGGCGTCGCGGGTGCTCAACGGATTCCCGCAGGTGCGCGACCAGACCCGGCGCCAGGTCGAACAGGCCGTGCGCGCCCTCGGCTACGTCCGGCAGCGCGCGGCCCGCGCGGGCGAGGGGCAGCGGACGGGCACCGTCGCCGTCGTCCTGTGCGAAGACGGCCTGCGGCTGTTCTCCGACCCGTTCTTCGGCCGCATCATGGGCGGCATCGACCGCACGTTCACCGCGGCGGGCATGCAGGTCGTGCTGCTGATGATGCAGGCGGCGGCCCAGGACACCACCCTCCGGTACCTGGGCGGCGGCCACGTCGACGGGGCCCTGTTCGTGAGCACGCACGCGCGGTGCGCCGCGGCGTTGTCCCGGGCGGACTTCCCGGTCGTCAGCGCGGGTCGTCCGATGGTCCCCGACCCCACCCGGTACACCTACGTGGACGTGGACAACCGCGGGGGCGCCGAGGCGGCCGTGCGGCACCTCCAGGCGGCCGGGCGACGGCGGATCGTGACGGTCGCCGGCCCGAAGGACATGGCACCGGGCCGGGACCGGCTCGCCGGGTACGTCGCCGCGATCTCCGGGACCGGCGTCGTCGACCCGGGTTCGGTGGCGTACGGCGACTTCGGCCAGGCCTCGGGCGAGCACGCGATGCTGCGGCTGCTCGACCGGCGGCCGGACCTGGACGCGGTGTTCGTGGCCTCCGACGTGATGGCGGTGGGCGTGCTGCGCGCCCTGCGCCGCGCCGGGCGCCGGGTGCCCGGCGACGTCGCGGTCGTCGGGTTCGACAACTCGCCGATCTCCCGGACCACCGTCCCGCGGCTGACGACGGTCAGCCAGCCGGTCGAGGCGCTGGGCGCCCGGGCGGCCGGTGAGCTGCTCGCGGTGCTCGACGGGACGGCCGGGCAGCCGCGCCGCGTGGTGCTGGGGACGACGCTGGTGGTGCGGGAATCCGCCTGAGCGGCCACCACTTCGACGACCTGGCCGCGGCGGCCGGCTGTCCGGCCGCCGCCGGCCACGGTCCGGCAGTGTGAGAACCGGGTGAAGCTTTCGGCGGTTCCCCGGGGTTCGGGCTTGAATACATCGAATCGTCCGGCCGTCGGTTGACACGACGGCCGGCGCAAACGGATGCTCGGCGTAGCGGCCGAAAGGCCGAACCCCGTCACGGACAAGGGAGAGCCGAGCCATGACCACCCTGCCGGCCTCCCGTCGCGCTGCGCCCTGATGGAACCGGAACTCGTCGAAATCACCGCCACCGTGCCGCACGCACCCGCGGCGGTGTGGACGATCGTGGGCCACCCCCAGCTGTACCCGCGGTTCGTCCGGGGAATCACCTCCTGTGAGCCGGTTTCCGAGGTCGCCGGCCGGGGTGCCCGCTACCGGTACCGCGCCGGCGGCGAGGGCGAGGCGGAAATCTTCGTCCACCGCCGCAACGAGCAGCTGGCCTGGACCGGACGGCGGCACCGGATGTCGGTCGTGCTGCGTCCGGTGCCCGAAGGCTGCGCGATCACCATCCTGCTCACACTGCTCGACGGCCGTTCGCCGGCGGTCCCGCGGATCCGCAAGCGGATCGCGGACGCCGTCGCCGCGATCAGCGACCACCTCGGCGGGGTCCCCGCGGACGATCCGCCGCCACCGCGCCCGCCGAAGCGCGAACTCGCGCGGATCCTGGTCAAGGCCGGGGTCCTCACCCCGGCCCACCCCACCGGGACCCTGCGGCAGCTGAGGGCGGTGGGCCGCTGGGGGTCGACACTGGCCGGCGGCTACGAGGCGGTGGCGCGCCGCGCGCCGGAGTCCCTTGCGCTGTGCGACGAACGGTCCGAGCGGACCTTCGGCGAGGTCGACGACCGCACCACCCGGCTGGCCGGGGTGCTGAAGCGCTACGACATCACCGAAGGGTCGCGCGTGCTCCTGATGTGCCGCAACCACAACGCGATGGTCGAGGCGATGATCGCGTGCAGCAAGCTGGGTGCGGACGTGGCCCTGATGAACACCGGGCTGGCCTTGGGGCAGGCCGCCGGGTTCGCGCTGCGGCAGGGCTCCCGGCTCGTGCTCGCCGACGCCGAGTTCGCCGGCCTGCGCGGGCGGCTGCCGCCGGAGATCCCGCAGCTGTGGACCTGGCCACCGGGCGGCGGGTGGCACGGGCCGACCATCGAAGAACTGATCGAAGCCCAGCCGCCCGACCGGATCGCCCCGCCCGGCAAGCCCGGCCGGCTCGTCGTGCTCACCTCGGGGACGTCCGGGCCGCCGAAGGGCGCGCGCCGCCCGACGCCGAACAACGTGGCGGACGCCGCCGCGGTCCTGTCGGAGATCCCGCTGCGGGCCGGCGAACCGATCCTGGTGGCCGCGCCGCTGTTCCACACCTGGGGCCTGGCCGCGCTCCAGCTCGGCATGGCGCTGCGGGCCGGTCTGGTGCTGCCCCGGCGCTTCGACCCGGAAGCGACGTTGTCGATGATCGAGCGGCAGCGGTGCACGGCGTTGTTCGCGGTGCCGACGATGCTGCGGCGGCTGCTGGACCTGCCGGAGAAGACACGGGCCCGCTACGACCTGTCTTCGCTGCGCGTGGTCGCCAGTTCCGGCGCGGGCCTGCCGGGCCGGCTGGGCGAGGAGTTCATGGACGCGTTCGGCGACATCCTCTACAACCTCTACGGCTCGACGGAGGTGTCGTGGGCGGCGATCGCCGGGCCCCACGACCTCCGCGCGGCCCGGGGCACGGCGGGCCGCCCGCCGATCGGCACCGCGATCCGCGTCCTGGACCGCGCGGGCACCCCGGTGCCGCCTGGGGCGACCGGCCGCCTCTACGTCGGCAACCGGCTGCTGTTCGACGGGTACACCGACGGCGAGCAGCTGGACGTCCGCGACGGCTTGATGGACACCGGCGACCGCGGGTACGTCGACGCGAACGGCCTGTTGTTCGTGCAGGGCCGCGAGGACGAGATGATCGTGTCGGGCGGGGAAAACGTGGCGCCGGCCCCGGTGGAGGAGGTGCTGCTGACCCTGCCGGAGGTCCGCGAGGCGGCGGTGGTCGGCGTCAGCGACGCCAAGTACGGCCAGCGCCTGGCGGCCTACCTCGTGCTGGTCCCGGGCGCCCGGCTCGACGAGGACACGGTGCGGTCCCACGTGCGGGAGCGGCTGGCGCGGTTCGCGGTGCCGCGGGACGTCGTGTTCGTCGAGGACCTGCCGCGCAACGCCACGGGAAAGGTCGTGAAGCGGGCGCTGCGCCGCAGCTACCGCTGGTGACCGGCCCGCGGTGAACCTGGATGTCCAGAAAGGACATTGCGGTTGGTCAGGCCGGGCAGCTGATGTCGTGCGGTGGCGCGGCGAGTGTCAGCAGGTAGCGGTCTCCGGCCGACCGGGTGCAGGTGTTCCTCTCGTACACGCCGTGGCCGGAGCCCTCGTAGGTCAGCAGCGTCGTGTTCTCCGGCGCCTGCCGGTGGACCGCGAGCGCCCAGGCGTACGGGGTCGCCGGGTCGAAGAGGGAGTTCAGCACCAGGATCCGCGGCGCCCGCGGGATGCTCAGCCGGTGCGGCGGGTTCGCCGGCAGGCCCGGCACGCCCAGGCACGCCATCGCTTCGCCGTGGCCCAGGGTGCTGCCGCGCATGAGCGGCCCGCGGCGCAGCTCTTCGGCGTGCAGCGCCGAGTACTGCGCGAAACTGCGGATCCGCAGGTCGAAGTCCTGGCAGACGACGGCCAGGCGGATCGAGTCGTAGTTGTAGGAGAACTGGGCGGTCACCGGCGGGTTCCCGGCCGCGGTGTCGGCGATCACCTGGCCGATGTCGGCCCAGTCCGGGTGGTACAGGTCCTTGAGCACCCGGTCGCGCAGCTCGCTTTGCGCCTGCGGGATCGCTTCGGTCACCGCGAGGGCCTTCCGCCAGGCGGCGAAGACGTCCTGGCCGTGCAGGGCACAGGTCGCCGTGCGGTCACACCAGGCGGCGAACTGGCGGAACGCCCCGTCCGCGGCGGCGGCCCGGTCGCCGAGGAAGCGTTCGACGCCGGCGCTGTGGTCGATCACGCTGTCGAGCACCATCGCCCGCACCCGGTCCCCGTGCAGTTCGGCGTACTGCTGCCCGAGCAGCGTGCCGTAGGAGATGCCGAGGAAGCTGATCCGGGCCTCGCCGAGGGCCCGGCGGACGGCGTCCATGTCCCGGGCGTTGACCTCGGTGTTCGCGTGGTCGAAGACGGGCAGGTTGGCGGCGCGGCAGCCGGAGACCGCTTTCTCGCTGTAGGCCCGCAGCGCGGCGAACTCGGCGGGGCCGGCGGGCTCGTCACCCGGCGGACGGCCCGCGTCCGGGCATTCGACGAACTCGCTGCGGCCGGTGCCGCGCAGGTCGAAGCCCACGATGTCGAACCGGGCCCGGACCTCCGGGCTGAAGAAGGTGGGGGTCACGGCCAGTTCCGCGCTCGACGAGCCGGGGCCGCCGAAATCGGCCAGCAGCACCCCGAGCCGGTGCGCGGAATCCGTGGCGCGGTGCCGGCCCACCGCAAGCGAGATCGACGGCCCGCCGGGGGAGATCCAGTCCACCGGCACCCGCAGAGTGCCGCACTCACCATCCGGCGGCGTGGGACTGTCCGGGTCCTGGGGGCACGCGCTCCAGGCGATCGGGGCGGGCGCCCACCCGCCCTTCGCCACGGCGGGGGTGGCGCCGGTCAGCAGGAGTGCGCTCGCCAGAACCGTTCCCCACATCCGAGGCTCCTCCCCGCGACATCCCGGACCCCTGTCGACGGTAGGGGGTGCGGTGTGCGGGCCACAAGGGCGGATCGCTGGGTGGGAGCGCTCCCGGGTTGCGGCTGGGGGTGGTCACGGGGTGGGGTGATGGTGGCCGATGATCACGCTGGTCGCTGGTCCCTGGCCGCGCCCCGGCGGGCCGTCGGTGGCCGACCATCGGCCGCTGACCGTCCACATGCGTCGAGCAGGTGGCGCGGCCGGTCCTCAGCGCCGGCGAGCCGCGAGCCGGTCGAGATGGCGGCTCGTCGTTGCGGAACAGCCCCGCCGGCCGGGCGGGTTGTCCGCTTCGGCATACGGGCGTCCGGGTATTTCTGTTCGACGGCGAGTCCGCGATCGGTTTCGTTCCGGTAGGGCACGGCTGAGCGCCCCCTCGGTGACCTCGGGGGCGTACAGCGATTCGGCTGAGAAAGAGGCTTGCGTCTTTCCCGCGCCTTCGACCGCGCGGGGTGCTGCGCGCGGCAAAACCTGCCGTAATCGGGAGTCAGGCAGCGACTTTCCTGCGCGGAGCGCGCTTTCGAGGGGACGGCGCGGACGATTCCGTGTCTTCGCCGTGCGCCCGCTCGTAGGCGGCGACGACTTCGGAGGAGAGGCGGCCCCGCTCGGAGACTTCGAAGCCGTTCTCGTTCGCCCAGGCCCGGATGCGCTGGTTGCGCTCCCGGTCGGAGGCGGTGGTCGACTGGCCGGTGGCCACCCGTACCTTGCGCCCGCCGACGCGGCGGCCGGCGCCGATGTACCGGGCCAGTTCGTGGCGAAGGGCGGTTGCGTTCTGGTCCGAAAGGTCGATTTCGAAGGTGACGCCGTCGAGACTGAACTGGACGGTCTGGGCGGCGGTGCTGCCGTCGATGTCGTCGAGGATCTCGACGGAGACTTTCTGGGCCACTTGGGTGCTCCTCCGGTGGATGTGCGCTCGAGAACGCGAACAGCACAATGCGCGGCGTTCGCCGCGAAGTGTATCCACAACCGGCCCGAAAGGGAATTCAACTCGCGGGAAACAGGACGGGTCCGTTCGGCGTAATTGCCCGCATCGGGGCAGGAAGCAGGCGGTCCCGGCAAGGGTGACCGGGGTGCGGAAATGGCGGCGAGTCGCCTCAATGGGTGAAGAACGACTTCGGCCGGGTCACCGGCGGGCCGGGTAGCGCACGGTGACGGCGGAGCTGTTGCGGGCTCCCGGTCCGGGCCGCGCCGGGTCTATTGTGGACGTCCTATCGGGACGGCCGCGGGCGGGGAGCAATGGGTGGAGTGGTGGTTGTCCTGCCGTTTCCGGTTCGGGGGCGAACGTGTTCGGGGAAATGCTGCGCGCTGTGACGGCCGGTGCCGGGGGAGTTCGATACCCGGAGTGCCTGGGGCGGGGGTAGCGGGGTCGGCGGGGCCGCGCCCGCCGGTTGGGTGACTTTCTGTGGCCTTCGGGTGGGCCCGGCGGCCGGGATCGCCGGCGGGGGAGGCGCGGCTGGTCGGGCCTGCCGCCATGGGCTGGCGGGGCGGATGTGTGGCGCTGGGTACCCGTGCTCCGCCTCGGCCCTCGGCTCTGCCTCGGCGGGTTCGGCTCGGCTCGCCGCCTTCCGGCGCCGTCGGGCGCCGGTGATGGCGGGATCGGCATGGGTGGCTGGGTTCGGACCGGATCTGCCGACCGGGAGGGACGAGGCTGGCGGGGTTCGGGCCGGCTTTGCCACCCGGGGGCGGCTGGTGGGCGGGTTTTGGGTCGGGTCTGCCGACGGGGAGGGGCGGGGCTGGCGGGGTTCGGGCCGGCTTTGCCACCCGGGGGCGGCTGGTGGGCGGGTTTTGGGTCGGGTCTGGCGTTCGGGGGCGGTGGGGCTGGCGGG